>CAIUCF010000194.1 GCA_903897565.1 uncultured Rhodospirillales bacterium
CATCCGGTCATGCTCAACCGCGCCCCGACCCTGCATCGCCTCGGCATCCAGGCGTTCGAGCCGACACTGATCGAAGGTAAGGCGATCCAGCTGCATCCGCTGGTCTGCACCGCCTTCAACGCCGATTTCGACGGTGACCAGATGGCGGTCCATGTGCCGCTGTCGCTGGAAGCCCAGCTCGAAGCCCGCGTGCTGATGATGTCGACCAACAACATCCTGTCGCCCGCACACGGCAAGCCGATCATCGTGCCGTCGCAGGATATCGTGCTCGGTCTCTACTACATCTCGATCATGCGCGGCGGCGAAGTCGGCGAAGGCATGGTGTTCCGCGATCTCGCGGAAATCCAGATGGCGCTCGACTCCAAGCAGGTGACCCTGAACGCCAAGGTGCGTGCGCGCGCCCCGGTGATGAAGGACGGCAAGCGCGTTATCGCCGTGGTCGAGACCACGCCGGGCCGCATGCTGCTGTCGGATATCCTGCCGAAGTCGGAGGTCATCGGCTTCGAGCTGGTGAACAAGCTTCTGACCAAGAAGGAAATCACCAACATCATCGACATGGTCTATCGTCACTGCGGTCAGAAGGAGACGGTGATCTTCTGCGACCGCCTGATGGGCCTCGGCTTCTACAACGCCTTCAAGGCGGGCATCTCCTTCGGCAAGGACGATCTGATCGTGCCGGAAGCGAAGCAGCGCCTGGTCGAAGGCGCCCAGGACAAGGTCAAGGAGTACGAGCAGCAGTACCTCGACGGCCTGATCACGCAGGGCGAGAAGTACAACAAGGTCGTCGACGTGTGGTCGAACTGCACCGAAAAGGTCGCGGAAGAGATGATGAAGGTCATCCGCACCCCGACCCCGGGCAAGCCGATCAACTCGGTCTGGATGATGTCCGATTCCGGCGCCCGCGGTTCCGCGGCCCAGATCAAGCAGCTCGCCGGCATGCGCGGCCTGATGGCCAAGCCGTCGGGTGAAATCATCGAGACGCCGATCATCTCGAACTTCAAGGAAGGCCTCACCGTTCTCGAGTACTTCAACTCCACCCACGGCGCCCGCAAGGGTCTCGCGGATACGGCGCTGAAGACCGCGAACTCGGGTTACCTGACGCGCCGTCTCGTCGACGTCGCCCAGGACGCGATCATCGTCGAAGACGATTGCGGCACCACCAAGGGCATCACCACGCGGGCCGTGGTCGAAGGCGGCGAAGTCATCGCGCCGCTCGCCGACCGCATCCTCGGCCGCTCGGCGGCCGTCGACATCCTCGATCCGCTCTCGGGCAAGGTCGTGGTCGAGGCCGGCGAGCTGCTCGTCGAAGCCACGGTCGATCTCATCGACCGTACCGGCATCGACGAGGTGCGCATCCGCTCGGTGCTGACCTGCGAGACCACCAACGGCGTCTGCGCCAAGTGCTACGGCCGTGATCTCGCCCGCGGGACGATGGTCAATATCGGCGAGGCGGTCGGCGTCATCGCCGCGCAGTCGATCGGCGAGCCCGGCACCCAGCTGACCATGCGTACCTTCCATATCGGTGGTGCGGTTCAGCGCGGCGCCGAGCAGTCCTCGGTCGAGGCGGCATTCGATGCCACGGTGCGGATCAAGAACCGCACGGTCGTCATCAACTCCTCGGGCATCCCGGTCGTCATGGGCCGGAACTGCGAAGTCACCCTGCTCGACGAGGTCGGTCGCGAGAAGGCCCGCCATCGCGTGCCCTACGGCGCCAAGCTGCTCGCGGATGACGGCGTCGTCGTCACCAAGGGCCAGAAGCTGGCCGATTGGGATCCCTACACGATCCCGATCATCACCGAGCGTGACGGCATCGCCCATTACGTCGACCTGATCGAGGGTGTCTCGGTCCGCGAAGTCATGGACGAAGCGACCGGCATCTCGTCGAAGGTCGTCATCGACTGGAAGCAGCAGGCGCGTGGTAACGACCTGAAGCCCCGTCTCGCCCTGCGTGGCGAGAACGGCGAGCCGCTGGTGTTCGGCAACGGCCTCGAGGCGCGCTACTTCATGTCGGTCGACGCCATCCTGTCGGTCGACAACGGCGCTCCGGTCAAGGCCGGTGACGTGCTCGCCCGTATCCCCCGTGAATCGTCCAAGACCCGCGACATCACCGGTGGTCTGCCGCGCGTCGCCGAGCTGTTCGAAGCCCGCAAGCCGAAGGATTTCGCCATCATCAGCGAGATCGACGGCCGCGTCGAATTCGGCAAGGACTACAAGACCAAGCGCCGCATTCTCGTCGTCCCCAACGACGAGACCGTGCAGCCCGTCGAGTACCTGATCCCGAAGGGCAAGCACATCTCGGTGCAGGAAGGCGATTACGTCCAGCGCGGCGATCTGTTGATGGACGGCAACCCGGTGCCGCATGACATTCTCCATGTCATGGGTGTCGAGGCGCTCGCCGCCTATCTGATCAACGAAGTGCAGGACGTCTATCGTCTGCAGGGCGTGAAGATCAACGACAAGCATATCGAGGTGATCGTTCGCCAGATGCTGCAGAAGGTCGAGATCACCGATCCGGGCGATACCACGCTCCTGGTGGGCGAGCAGGTCGATCGTCCGGAGTTCGACGAGGAGAATGTCCGCGCCGAGAAGCTCGGCGGCCGTGTCGCCTCGGGCTACCCGGTGCTCCAGGGCATCACCAAGGCGAGCCTGCAGACCCGGTCGTTCATCTCGGCGGCGTCGTTCCAGGAAACCACCCGGGTGCTGACCGAGGCTTCGGTCTCGGGGCGCGTCGATCCGCTGGTCGGCTTGAAGGAAAACGTCATCGTCGGCCGGCTCATCCCGGCCGGTACGGGCAGCGTCATGGCCCGTTGGCGCGAAATCGCCGCGGATCGCGACAAGCTGCTGGCCGATGCCGAAGCCGCCGCAGCGCCGGCGCTGGAGGCCGGTGTCGCCGAATAACGGCGGCTCCGACCACTGACCAACAGAAAGGGCCGCTCCTTCGGGGGCGGCCTTTTTTCTTGCGCCCTTGCGCCATGAGACGGAGGTCACCGAAGCTCGACGGGAGGAAGGGCGCCCTCTGCCGCGCCGTTGCGGCATGATTTCAAGACCAACCGCCTGCCGCCATTGAACTTGTCACCCCGATCACCGTAAGGTCCCGCGATGTCAGCGCTGCGGTCCTCCGGCTCCAATTCTCCAATGATGTTCACGCTCGCTCTCGCGGCCCTGGCCGCGACGATGGCGGCGACAGTGCTGTTTGCGCCCCAGGTGCTCGGCGACGGCGATAGCTGGTGGCATCTCGCCACCGGGCAATGGATGCTGGATCATGGCCGCGTCCCCGATCGCGACGTGTTCTCCTACACCATGGCGGGCCGGCCCTGGATCGCGCAGGAGTGGTTGTCGCAGTTGCTGATGGCGGTGGCGTATCGCGCCGCCGGCTGGAGCGGGGTGATGATCTTGTTCGCGCTGGCCGTGGCTCTGACGGTCATGCTGCTCGGGCGGCATCTCGGGCGCTGGCTCGAGGGACTGCCGCTGCTGCTGGGCGTCGGGATCGCGATGGCGCTGCTGTCGCCGAGCCTTCTGGCCCGCCCGCATCTCCTGGCGCTGCCGGTGATGGAGCTCTGGTGCGCCGGGCTGGTGATCGCGCGGGCGGAGAATCGGCCGCCCGCGCCCGGATCGCTCCTGCTGATGGTGCTGTGGGTCAATCTGCACGGCAGCTTTCCGGTCGGCTTGCTGTTCGCCGCGCTGCTGAGCGTCGAGGCGGCCCTCGCCGATCGCCGGATGGCCGGCGCCTGGTTCGGCTTCACCGCGATTGCGGTCCTGACGACCCTGCTGAACCCGAGCGGGATCGCCGGGGCGCTGTTCCCCTACCGACTGGTCAATTCCGCCGCACTGGCCGACATCATCGAATGGCAGCCGGTGCAGCTGCGCGACCTGCCGCCGATCCTGCCCGTGCTCGCCCTGCTTGCCTACCTCCTGATCTTCCGGGGCTTGCGGCTGCGATTCTGGCGGATGGTGATCCTGGTGGGTCTGATCGCTGAGGCGCTGCTGCATATCCGTAACCAGATGCTGCTCGGCATCATCGGGCTGCTGGCGATCGCGCCCGATCTCGGCCGCTGCTTCGGCGTGCTGCGGCAGCGTGGCCATGGCGAGCGCTGGCAAGGGGCGATGCCGGCAGCGCTGGCTGTGGCCCTGCTCTGCGGCATTCGCGTCGGATACCCATTGCAGCGCGGCGACGATGCCGTGACCCCCGCGACGGCGCTTGCCCATGTCCCGTCGGCGCTGCGCGCACTGCCGGTTTATAACGATCCGGCGCTCGGCGGCTATCTGATCAATGCCGGCGTGCGGCCGTTCATCGATGGTCGCGCCGAACTCTACGGCGCCGATTTCATGGCCCGCTATCAGCGGTCGATCACACGTCCCGGCCCGCTGTTCGCGGAGGAGCTCGCTCGATACGATATTCGCTGGGCGCTCGTCGACGCTCGGAGCCGCGCCGCGCCGCTGCTCGCCAGTCTCCCGCATTGGCACCGCCGCTACGCCGATCACAGCGCGATCGTGTATGTCCGCGACTGAGCCTGCCGCAGTCCCGACGCCGCGATGGTCACCGAGACGGCTGCTGTCGGTCGTCATCAAGCTCGCCACTGCCGCGGGACTGCTCGGCTACGTCTTCTGGCGGGTCGATCTGCGCGCCGTGTCGCGGGTCATGGCGACTGCCGATCCTTCGATGTTGGCCCTGGCCGTCGTGCTGTCCTGTCTCAGCTTCCCGCTGGGCGGCATCCGCTGGTGGTGCGTGGTCCGAGCGCTCGGCGAGACTGCAGCGCCGCGACTGCTCATCGGGCTTTTCTGGCTGGCGGGTTTGGTCGGGCAGGTGCTGCCGAACCCGATGGGCGACGCCGTGCGAATCTCTGTCGCGGCACGCCTCGGGCTGGGGCTGGGCGTAGCCTTCCGCAGCGCGTTCCTCGAGCGTGTCGCCATGCTCGCCGGGTTGGCGATTTTCTTCGCTGCGACGCAGCCGCTCCTGCGGGCCCGGGTCGGCGCGGCCGATCCTGTCTGGTTGGCGATGACCCTGCTTGCGCTGGGCGCCGCGGGCCTGGCGATGCTGGCGAGCGCAGATCTGCTGCTCAGGCGGCTGCGCCGCTTTCGAGTGATCAGCGCCTTCGCCAACCTGTCGGGGGCTTTCCGTCGCCTCGTCACATCGCGATGGGCGTTGCCGGTTCTTGTCACCATGTTCTTGAGCTATCTCAACACCGTCGCCGTCGCGATCGTCCTTGGCACTGCGCTCGCCCTGCCGTTGAGCGCTGGAGACTATCTCGCTGTAATCCCGGTTGCCGTTCTCGCCACGGTGCTGCCGGTCTCGATCGGCGGCTGGGGTGTGCGCGAAGGGGTTATGCTGGCGCTGTTCAGTGCAATGGGTGTCCCGGCCGCTTCTGCGCTCGCCTTCTCGCTGATGCTCGGGCTGCTGGGAATCGTCGCCGCGTTGCCTGGGCTTTTGACACTGTGGCACGAGCGCCTGCCTCCGGCGGGCCGCGGGTAAGTTCCCGACCCTTGGATAACCCGAAGCGGCGTTCCGGCGACAGCCGGAAAAGGCCGTTCCGCAAGATCGCTTGACTGCAGGCGCCGAAAGAGGTGGTTATGAGAACGGCTGCATCGTGGAGGCGACGCCGGGTACGGGCGCCGAGAATCCGCAAGAGACCGGGTTGCCCCGTCCGCTTCGCTCGGGGCCTCGTGGAGGAATTGGCGCGGACGTGTCTCGCCCTGGTGGTCTCGGCGCGCGCGACCCTTCTGGTCCGGGCCGAGTGCAGTCCTTTACGTTCGGGGTAGATACAGCGTGGAAGATCATAGCCTGGAAGCCATCACCGCTCCGGTCTCGTCCGTTGGCGGCGCCGAGGGTGGGGGATCAATCCGGAAGCGAGACCTGCCTTGCTGTGTCTGTGGGTCGGAATTGAATGACCTGTTGTTCGAGGACGAGCTTGGTGACCTGCCTCCGAGTGTCGACTATTCGTTCAGCGAGCACACGCGGAAGACGTTCCGAATTGTTCGATGCCGTGTTTGTGGGCTCATCTTCACCAACCCGATGCCGCACATGGCTCCCGCCTACTCGGAGAACGTCGATCACGTCTATCTTCGGTCGACGCCGCAACGCCGGCGGACCGCCGCGCTTGCGGTCGCGCGCATTCGCCGCCATGTCGCCTCAGGGCGATTGCTCGATATCGGTTGTGCGACGGGCATCTTCCTCGACGAGGCGGCTCGATATTTCAGCGTCGAGGGCATCGAATTATCGGCATGGGCGGCGGACATTGCCTGCCGCCGCCATAAGGTGATGCGGCAACCGCTCACGACATCGAACGGCGCGGTGGCGGTTTATGACGTTGTCACCCTTTGGGGCGTTATCGAGCATTTCGAAGAGCCGATGAAAGAGATTGCGGCGATCTTTGCTGCTATGAAACCCGGCGGTTTATTGGCGATTTATACCGGGGACGCCGACAGCTGGATGGCCCGGCTACTCGGGAAGGCCTGGTGGTGGTATCAGGGCATGCATCTGATCTACTTTTCGCGGACTACATTGGGACGGCTTTTGACGAAGGCGGGATTCGAGATCGTCGGCACGGAAACCTACCAGCAGTATTTCAAGCTTTCTACTTTGTCGAGTAGCCTCAACCGCTACAGAATCGGCAAATTGCTCGCGCCGATCCTGACTGCCAAGGCGATCGGTGACATCATGATTCGTTTGGTGATCAGTGGCGAGATGGTGATGTACGCCCGTAAGCCCGGGTCGTGACGGCGGTCGGCCTCAAGAGAACGAGGGCATACAGCAGAAGCCGTGGTCGGCGACGGCCTTGGTCCGATAGACACTGGGGATCCATTGGCAGCCGACGATCATCCCTGCAGACTTGTAATACTTTAACGTGTCGGTCGGGTCGGGGTGATGTCTGCTCCAGCCATGATCGTCGAGTGTGATCATGAATAACGGCTGATAGGCCTGTTGGAACGAGAAATAGGTCAGTTCATCGACGACAAGGTGGCGCGGATGATTCTCGGGGCGGATACCGCATTTCGCGGCGGCGGCCAGGATTGCCGGGCGCAGGGTCTCGTACCCAAAATTGCCCACGGAGGCTCGCTGACCCTTCGCGTAGCCCGGCGCCGTCCAGCTCCAGACGACATACGGGGCATAGTTGACGAGAAGCCCCACCTGGCTGATCAGGGCCAAGCAAAGGGTAACGAGAACCCCAAACCGGGCCATCCGCCGCACCGAATCGGCGCCGACCAGCCGCAGTAGACTGGGCCAGGCCACCCATACGGCGCCAAAGGAGCCGATACCGACGAGGGGAACAACCAGCTCCGCCTCATAGTCGTTCTTATCGATCCGCGCGATCAGGGAGGCCGCGAAGAACAGCCACATCGCCGCCAGGGCGATCAGGCTCATGCGCACCTCCCTCTCGCGCCAACGCGTCCACCACGCGACGATGACCGCGGCCGTGCCGACCAGGAAGACATAGCTTAGCCATGCCCAGACCAAACGGCCGATCCAGAGCCAGCCGAAGCCCTCGAAGGGCGGGATCATGTCGGAGGTGTATCTAGGCTTCTGGATGATGTCGGCCAGGAACCAGGAGTCGGAATTCTCGAAGGATTGATAGAGCGCGGCGAAATAGTTTTGGAAATCTGCGAGCGAGTGATTGGCGCCGAGGTTGAGCCGGCGCAAGGTGAGGGCGATCACCGGGTCGGAAGGGCAATTCCAGCGCGCCGCCCAATCGGCATAGGCGACAGAATCGAAGCCGAGAATGACACCGAACGTGGCGAATGTCAGCCAAGGTCGGCGGAGGACTCGTTGGCTGAATGCCAGGATCAGCGGCAGCGCGAAATTGCCGCGCGGATGGGTCGTCAGCAGCAGGCCAGCGCCGAGGCCGATCAGAACGGCATGGAGTAGACTCGTCTTCAGCCGGGGGATCCCTTGAGCGGCCGGCTTGAGCAGCGGCACGAACAAGATCGTTATGCCAATCATGAGAATCTGTTCGGGCCGGCCGAATTCGAGAAGAAACGGCAAGATTCCCAACATCGCGAAGGCGAGGACGCCAGTTCCCGCGCTCCAGGAGCTGAACTGCGGTCGAACCACCGTCGCGAACAGCCGCCAGGTCAGCACCAGCCATGACAGTTCGAGGGCGAAGCCGAAGACCCGGATGCTCAGCGGTCCGGGGATATTGCCGTAGAGTACCTGGTTGAAAAGTCGATAGGGCAACAAGAGCCAGGGCACATCCTTGGCGTAGAACCGGCAGGACGGAATCATGGAGAGAGCGATTTCTTGATTGCCGTCAGCGTGATAGCGCCCAAGCAAGGCCTTCCAGAGGATCTCGTCGGTGTAGACCGGAAGGAAGAACACGACGGCGAGGACGCCGCCGGCGAGGATCCAGATCATGCGTCCGACCAATCCTGACGCGCGCGTCACGGGGTCCTGGGCCGTGGCGAGCGGCGTATCGATGGTCATCCTCTCGCCTCTACTGCGGTCGGGCGGCGGGTTGTGGATGCCCCGGCGCTGCGTCCAGCCCGATCGGCTTCTCACCGATGATCACGGCGTAGGTGAAGAGGTCGCGCGGGCCGAAGGCATAGTCGACCAGCTTCAGGCCGGCTTCACCCAGGTAGCCTTCGGCCTCGCGGCGCGACCGTATCAGGCTCGGCTCGTCGGGATGCAGGCGGTCGCGCTTGCCCAGGAGGTGGGCACGCAGGAAATGGATGACGTGCAGCGCAATGACGCTCAAGCCTAGAACCGGCGGCCAAAACAGCAGCACGCGGCCTCCCGGTGTGAGGACACGCCGGAATTCCTTGAGCGCCCGCGCAATCTCGTCGCGCGAAAGATGTTCGAGCACGCCCAGGCTGTAGACGCCGTCGAAGCTGTGATCCGGTGCCGGGATATCGAGAATGCTGCCGTTGATCAGTTCGGCCGCGTCGCGGTGGTGGCCGCGATAGCGCTCGAGTGCCGCGGGGCTGATGTCGAGGGCCGTAACCTTGGCGTAGGCAAGGACGCCGCCATCCACCTCGCCGCTGCCGCATCCGGCATGCAGGAGCCTGCTCTGCCGGCGAAACCACGCGGCGACGAAGCGATCGAGCGAGGGTTGAATGATACGGTAACGGTAGAAGCGAGCGATGACGTCATACCAGCCGGGGCTTTTCGGCGAGGACCCCGACTGCCAGTAGGCATCCCATTCCGCCGCGCTGTTGACCCGGCCAGCCTCCGCGGCATTCGCCTGCAGCAGCAGGCTGCGCTTGTCGGAAAGGCGCCGCCAAAACATCGTCCCGAGCCGGCACAGGCCGATGCCGATGTCGCGCAACTGCATCTTCGAGTGGCCATAGGTGCGGGCCGCCAGCGAAATGGGGATCTGTTCGATGCTGAAGCGGTTGATCCAGAAGATGTAGAGGCTCTCCCAGAAGAACGAATAGCCGCGATCCTGGACAAGCCCGAATACCCGAGGCGGGATGCGGTCGAGGCGATAGACCCGGAACGCGCCGGAACCGTCATAGGGCAGACCGAGGACGATCTGGGTCAGCAGATGCGCGGCATGAGTCAGCAACTTGCGATACCAGACCCATTCCTCGAGGCTGCCGGGATCGAGAAAGCGCGACCCGATGACGATGTCGGCGCGATCGCTCGCGGCCAGAAAGGCGGCGATCCGGGCGGGATCGTGGGTAAAATCGCAATCCATCGTGACGAGGCGGCGATAACCCTGAGCATAGGCCCAGGCGATACCGGCCTGATGCGCTGCGCCGACCCCCATCTTGCCCTCGCGGTGCAGGGCAAAGACGCGGCTCGACTCGGCGACGAGTCGGTCGATGATCCGGCCGGTGCCGTCGGGGGAATTGTCGTCGACGAACAGGCAATCGATATCAAGCCCCGTCGCTGTCAGCGCCCGGTAGATGCGCTCGACGTTCTCCGCCTCGTTATAGGTCGGGATCATCACGAGGGTGCGGTCAGCCGACATCACAGCCTCTTTCGAGCCGGCTGTACGAGGGGCGGTTCCCGCGTCGTGGTCAGGGGAGGGACGGCCGAACTTGTGTGGCGGAAAACGATAGGCACGGCTTGGTCCTTATCCAGCGTCGCGAGAACGCGTGTCTTTAAGTAGATCGTCAAGTCTTACCGCAGCCCGATCGGTTTCGTGAACACCACAGGTCGAACGGGCCGAGAATAACCGCGTTGGCATCGACGCGATCATCAGGGTCCTGCCTCGCTCAGCGTCGGCGCCCAGTCGAACGCCGGCAATCCCATTCGATGCCGGAAATAATCGGGCCAATAAGGTTCGCGCGGCGGTGCTGCGGCGGTGTCGCAGGGACCCGCCCGCAGCCAAACGCAAATCCTCAGGTGAGGTCGGCCGGTCGCATCGACATTGCCGCTGTGACAGCCGAGCCGGCGATAGCGCGGGTCGGCGATTTGTACGAGGTCACTTGCGGCGATGGCATTGAACGCACGCGACGCGTACGCGAAGCGCGCCGTGGAAATGTCGACCAGATTGATCTGATACAATGGAAGTTGCGGTCGCAGCCATGTGTTCCCCGGAGATGCCACGGAATGATTGGTGGCGACGCCGCAGACCTCAAAATGGTGATCGATCTCCGAAAAGGCCGCCATGAAACCGGCCTCCCGGGTCCAGGATGGCGTCATCAGCGGCTGAGTGGCGACCAGAAGGCTCATCCCGGGCCAGATGAGGATCGCGCTGGTCGTGGCGATTACGGCCGTGACGCCGCTGGGAAGGCGTCGTTCGATCCAGGCGATGATGGCCGCGGTGCCGAGACCGCCGAGCGCGATGAGGAGCGGCACAGCCGGATAGATGAAGCGGTATTCCTTGTGCGCGAAACCTGAATGGGTCGCGAGGATCGCGGCCGCGACCGCGAAAATCCACGGCATCCGACGCGCCCCGACGTAGATCGTGACGGCGAGGATCGGGAGGACGGGCGCCCAGATCGAGGCAAGGATCGCCAACAGCATCCACCACGGGTCGGTGCCGTATTCGTGGCTGACATCCTCGAAGACGTTGTACCAGATGTTCAGCCAGATCGACTGGAACGGTCGCCCGAGCGTGACCCAGTCGAGCAAGCCGAGTGCCAGAACGGGAAGCGAAGCCGCGAAGGCGACGCGTCGCCATGACGACATGTGCCGCCCGCAAATGCCGACGCCGGCCACGAGGAGCGCCGGAGCCAGATGGAAACGACACACGAAGGCCAATCCGAGGAGAAGACCGGTCCAGATGAGGCGACGTCGTGCCGACGCCGCGCCGGACCCGTCCGGGTAGCCGAAATACAAGCCGAGGATCAATAGGTCGGCGGCCACGACCTCGCCAAGGGTATGCGGCGACATGTAGACGAGGTCGCTCCAGCATGCGGCCGCGACGGCCGCCACCAGAGCGCCGCGCCGGCCATAGAGCCCCGCCGCCCAGCGATAAGCGCAGAACACCGGGAAACAGCCGAGTCCTGCCATCATGATGGCGGCGGGCAGGTTGATGATCGTGGGGTCGGTCTCCCCGAACCAACGGCCGATCGCCATCAAAGCGGCAAACACGCCGGGCAGGAACCAGGAGCGGATCCCGACCAGCCACTCCCACGTCACGATCCCGGTGCCGAACACGAGGCGGTGAGCGGGTTCCGTGACCTGGAAGATCTCGTCATTGAAATGGACATTGGGCACGTAGAGCGCGACGCCGAGCCGGACGACGAAGGCGACGACGAGGACTCCCACGAGTGCGACCGGCCGATTCGTTATGGCGGCGGTCGCCCCGACGCCGGCCGCAGCCGTCGCGCTTTCGGACTCCGGCGCGACCATCACTGCTCGACCGACCCCGCGAGCGCCGTCACCGCTCCGGGAATATCGCTGCAGACGACGAGCTTGTCCCACCTGCGACACCGATCGTCGGTACGGGCCAGGGCTTGGAGGCGGGCGAAATTCTTCGATTCGTCGAGAAAGACGTAGAGCGTCTGCGTGCCAGGCGCGGGCGGTGCATCGACGCGCTGTCCCGCCGCGCAGTCGGCGTCCAAGCTCCGCGAATAAACGGAATTAATGGGACGATCCGCGATCGATGCGAGGAACTGCAACTGTACCGCGACGCGGCTGTTCCAACCCCCCGAACCATCGAGGCAGGCCATTTGCGGAAAGACGCTGACAGAACGATGCTGAATCATCGCTACCAGCCAAGGGGTGTATTGCAATGGCGCCGCGGCGGGGGAGCGCACGCTCGTCCTGACGTCGCCGCGAAGGGGCGCCGTGTCGATCCACTGCAGCGGGATCGCGAGACACAGCAGGACGGCGCCGCGCGTCCCGTACCATCGGATCGGCGCGACGATCGCGACGGCGGTGACGCAATACATCGCCGGCCAGCCCCAGCGGCCCGAAGCGCGGAAGATCGCCGCCAACTTAAGACAGGACTCGGGCAGAGGCAGGTGAGCGACCAGGATGCCGCCGACATAGACCACGTTCGACAGGGCGAACAGCGTCATGCCGACGAACAGCGCGCAAAGCCAGGCATGGTGCCGTAAGGCGCGCCAGGCCAGACGCAACTGCAAGCGTGCGGTCGCGACGAGGAGAAGGAGGGTTCCGCCACCGAGATAGCTCAGCCCCTCATATTGGCCGCCTGTAGCGTCGACGATGAGGTCGCGCATCGGCGCGACCAGCCCGCTGCGCTGCGGCACGAAGGGGGACAACGCATTCATGGAGTAGACGCCGAATCCCCAGGCCCCGAGCGCGCCATGTGCTTCGAAGACGCCGGAGACGAGCAGGATCGGGCCGATCAGGGCAGCGACGCCCAATACAATCGCGGTCGCCTTAAGCAGGGACAGGGTGCGATTGCTGACGGCCTGCGCAATCCCGGCCAGTCCGATGGCGCCGGCCATCGCAAAGATATAAGGAGTCGTCCAAACCGTGAGCAGCGCTAGTCCGGCCGCCTGCAGGAACACCGTCCTGACATTGCTCGAACGACAGGTAAGAAAGTAGAAGATCAGCGCCAGCGTGATCTCGAAATGGGCGAGAAGCGCGGTATGTCCCCAGCGTGCCAGTAAGGCGGGCATGCACAGCCCGGCGACGGTGGCCGCCGCCGCCGGCGCCAGACCGCGCTGACCGAGGATAGCGACCAGGGCCGTGAGCGACATTGCCGAAGCGCAGAAGCAGAATGCCGTCCACAATCCGAACAGATTGACCGACAACCCCGAGGCCAGAAACACCAGGCGACCGGCGAGCGCAACCCAGGGAATACTGTCGGTGAAGAAAATATTGGTGCCGCCGGGCGCTCCCAGTTTCGCGACCTGGAACAACGGCAGACGCCAGCGGTCGTGCTCGAAATAGGTATAGCCGCTCAAATTCGTGAAGACGTCACCCCAGCCCCGCCCGACGATGCCGTGCGGGTTCTGCCAGAACGGCGAGGTGCCGAGAATCACACTGGCGCCAAAAACCCATAAGACATAGAGAACCGAGATACAGAAGCTTGCAGTGAGCAGCAGCGGCAGCGGTCGCGGCGTCGC
>CAIUCF010000195.1 GCA_903897565.1 uncultured Rhodospirillales bacterium
CCCGGACCCTGTTCGTCGCCGACGGCCAGATCGAGCTGATCGACTGGTAGGGGGCGGGGAGCCTCTCCCCCACTTCACCGGTCATCCCGGCGAAAGCCGGGATCCATCTTGCCCCAGTCGAGTTGGTGGACGCATGGATCCCGGCTTTCGCCGGGATGACGAACGTGTTTGCGGAGGCTCCCTCCGCCCTAAACCACCTGCGTCCATACCAGCCAGACATTGGCGACTGTCACCCCGGCGAACACCAGCCAGCCGAGCACGCGCAAAGCCGGCGGGCTCGCGAACGGGCCCATGATCGCCCCGCTCCCGGTAAAGCGCAGCAGCGGGTAGATCGCGAACGGCAGCTGCGCCGACAGCACGACCTGGCTCAGCACCAGCAGCCGGCCGGCGGAATGCTCGCCCAGGATCAGCACCCCGGCGAGCGCCGGGATCAGCGCCAAGCCGCGGGTGATCAGCCGGCGCTGCCAGCACGGGATCTGGCGTTCGAGGAAGCCTTCGAGGATGACCTGGCCGGCGATGGTGCCGGTAAAGGTCGCGCTCTGGCCCGAGGCGAACAGGGCGATGGCGAACAGCGGCCCGGCGATGGCGGCGCCGGTGATCGGCTCCAGCAGGCGATGGGCGTCCTCGATATCGGCGACGCCGGTATGGCCGGAGGCATGGAAGATCGCGGCGGCGACGATCAGGATCGCGGCGTTGATGAGGATCGCCAGGGTGAGCGCGCCGAGGATGTCGATTCCGGCATAGCGCATCGCCTCGCGCCGGCCGGCCTCAGTCGCCACGATGCGGCGGGTCTGCACGATCGAGGAATGCAGATAGAGATTATGCGGCATCACCGTGGCGCCGAGGATGCCGATCGCGAGGTAGATCGCATGCGGATCGCCGAGTAGCGCCGCGGTCGGGATCGATCCTGCCAGGATGTCGTGGCCGCTCGGGTGGCTGATGATCAGCTGCAGCGCGAAGCAGGTACCGATGGTCGCGACCAGGCCGAGAATGATCGCCTCGACCTGACGGAAGCCGCGGCCCTTGAGGCCGAGCACGATCACGGTGTCGAAGGCGGTGGCGATGATCCCCGCCCACAGCGGGAGGCCGGTCAGCAGCTTGATGGCGAGCGCGCTGCCCAGCACCTCGGCGACGTCGCAGGCGATGATCGCAACCTCGGCCAGCAGCCATAGCGCGCGGGCAATCGGTTTCGGGTAATGCAGCCGGCACAGCCGCGCCAGATCCTGGCCCGAGGCGATGCCGAGCCGCATGCACAGCCCTTGCAGCAGCAGCGCCGCGAGACCGGAGAGCACGACCACCGACAGCAGGCCGTAGCCATAGCGCGAACCGGCCTCGATATCGGTCGCCCAATTGCCGGGATCCATATAGCCGACGGCGACGATCAGCCCGGGCCCGGCGAAGCGCGCCAGCTTGCGCAGGATCGACAGCCCGACCGGCACGGCGACCGTGCCGCGGACCTCGGAGGGGCAGAACGGCGCGGTCGCCGTGGTGGGAAGCTTGAACCACATGAGGGGGAACTGGGAAGCTAGACGTGGAGCGTATTCACTCCCTCCCCTATCGAGGGGGAGGGCTTCAACCCCTACAGCGCCGCTGCCGCCTCCATCGCCGTGTAGATCGTGCGCCGCGGCTTGGCGAGGACGCGTTCGACCATCGGCTTGAAGAACTCGAGCGGCAGGTTGGATGCGTTGACGTCGAAGGCGGGGCCGTCATAGAGGGCGCAGAAACGGGCGGTGCGCTCGAAATGCGGATGGCCGCGGAACTGCTCGCGCTGGTCGCGATCCATGCCGAGGTGATGGAAGAAGTAATAGCCCTGGAAGATGCCGTGCTTCTCGATCATCCAGTGGTTTTCGTCCGAGATATAGGGCCGCAGGATCACCGCCGCGACATCGGCGTGGTTATAGGCGCCGAGCGTGTCGCCGATATCGTGCAGCAGGGCGCAGACCACGTATTCCTCGTCCTCGCCGGCCTCATGCGCCCGCGTCGCGGTCTGCAGGCTGTGGGTCAACCGGTCGACCGGATAGCCACCGCAATCGCCGTCGAGCAGCAGCAGATGCGCCAGCACCCGCTCGGCCTGGCTCTTGGCGAAGGGGATGAAATGGCTGGTGATCGCGGCCCAATCCTCCTGGGTCGAGCTTTCCATCGTCGAGAATCGGGCTTGCGGCAACACGGCGTTCATGGCGGACCTCGGGCTGGCTGATCTGGAAACGGGCAAAGACGATGGTGCCTGACGGCGGCCGTCCCGACCAGCCTCAATCCGGGCGCCGCTCCACAACTCTCCATCGAAACAACCGAGAATATTTATGTTCAGCTCTTTTCGCTGTCCAGGCTGTGTTGTAGAGCTATGGTAACGCGCAGAATTTTCGGCACCCCGGTTATCAATTCCAGACTGATGGAATGCGATGGCGTTGCGGATTCGGCATATTCGGCTCCACATTGGCATTTCGATCGCCTTCGTGCTGATCTTCGTGCCGGCGATCGCGAGCATCATCTACATCTATTCCGTGGAGACCCGGGAGGGTGCCGAGGCCGTCGCCTCGGGCTTTCTCGATCGCAGCACGCTCACCGCCATCAGCCAGACGATCGATGCGATCACGCCGGTGGAAGCCGTCACCACCGAGGTCGCGGGATTTTTCGAACAGGTACCGGACGACCTCGGCCGGACCGATCTGCCGCGGATGCTGCTGCCGGTGATCCGCGAGCACCCGCGGCTCTATAGCCTTTATGTCGGTTTCAAAGCCGATGGCCGCTTCGTTGAGGCGATCCGGATCCCCGAGGGCGCGCGCTATTTCGGGCCGCGCGGCAGTGTCGTGCCGGCCGGGGCGGAATATGTGCTGCGCGTGATCTCGCGCGGCGCCGGCCCGCCGGTCGAGACCTGGAGCTATGTCACGCCCGACGGGCGCATGCTGAGCAGTGAGACGGCGCCGGTGGTGCGGTACGATCCGCGGCAGCGCATCTTCTTCCAACAGGCGATCGCCGCGCCGGATAAGGTCGTGCTCTCGAACCCCTATATCTTCGAAAGCACCGGACGCGCCGGCGTCTCGGCCTCGCGTTTGGTCGGCCCGAAGGCTGGGGCCGTCGCGGTCGTGGGTGCCGATCTGCGGCTCGACGGGTTCTCGTCCTTTCTCAAGGCGGCGGCGCCCGGCGCCCACGGCACGGCCATGATCATCGACGACAAGGGCTATATCATCGCGTCGCCCGAGATCGGGGAGGCGATCCGCCGCGTCCATGGCAGCTTCGCCATGCTCCGCGCCGCCGATTTCGGGAACGATGCGGTCCGCATGGTAATGGCCGGGCATAGCTACAGCGATGTCGCGATCCGCGGCCATTTCCGCCTCGCCGACGGCACGGATTATCTCGCCGCCTTCGCGCCGTTTCCGGCCTCGCTCGGCAAGCGCTGGGAATTGTTCCTGTTGGTGCCGAGCAACGACTTCATCGGCCCGCTCGGCCAGACCACGACGATGGTCATGCTGTTCGCCGCCCTGATCCTGGTCACCGGCCTGATGGCGATCCAGGTGCTGTCGACGAATATCCGCCATTCGATCGACGAGCTGGTGCTGGAGACGGAACGGCTGCGGCGGCTCGATCTCGGTGGTGAGGTTCGTACCACCTCGTCCCGGATCACCGAAATCATCACCCTGGCCGAGGCGGTGGGCGCGATGCGCTCGGCGCTCGATTCCTTCGTCCGCTTCGTGCCGCGGACGATCGTCAAGGAGCTGATGGCGACCGGTCGCGGGCTCTGCCTCGGCGGCGAGAATCGCGAGGTCACGGTTATGTTCACGGATCTCGTCAATTTCTCCACGATCGCTGAGTTGGTGACGGCGCAGGAGCTCACACTCAAGGTCTCCGAATACTTCCAGGCGGTATCGGAGGAGGTCATCGCGCATAACGGCACGATCGACAAATACGTCGGCGACGCCGTCATGGCGTTGTGGAATGCCCCGCATGCGACCGAGGATCACACCGCGCGCGCCTGCATGGCCGCACTCGGTGCCCAGTGCCGAATGGCCGAGATCAACCGGCGCTGGGCCGAGCAAGGCTGGCATCGGATTGCCATGCGGGTCGGCCTGCACACCGATACCGTCGTCGCCGGCATCATCGGCTCGACCGAACATATGGGCTATACCGCGCTCGGCGACGGCGTGAACATCGCGGCGCGCCTCGAAGGGGTGAACAAGACCTACGGCACCGGGATCTGCGTGAGCCATACCGTCTACGACGCGGTCAAGGATCGTTTCCTGCTGCGCCCGCTCGACTTCGTCGTCGTCAAGGGGCGCAGCGAGGCGATTCGGGTCTACGAACTGATGGCGGCGCTCGACGGCAATGCCGGGATGGTGGCGACGGCCGGTCAACATGAGCAGGCGCGAATGACGGCGGCAGCTTTTGCCGCCTGGGTGCGTCACGATTACCTGGTCGCGGAGCAGCTTTACCAGGAGCTCCTGGACAGCTTCCCCGACGACGCTCTCGCCGCGCTCTATGTCCGGCGCTGCGACCACGTGCTGCGCGAGCCCGCCACCGCCCATTAGCGCCCGAGGTCGACCCTGCGCATCGTTTCGGATAGGCTCCCCCCCGAGCCAACCAAAAATCGTCGGGAGATACGCCCATGCAGACCCTGTTGCCCCTGGCCGAGAAGATCGGCGCCCGGCTGAAGGCCCGTGGCGAAACCATCGCCATCGCCGAATCCTCGACCGGCGGCTTGATTTCGGCGGCCTTGCTCTCGGTCGCCGGCGCCAGCGCCTATTTCCGCGGCGGCGGGGTCATCTATACCCATAAGGCGCGGGGCGAGTTGCTCGGCATCGGCGAGGCGCTGCCGCCGGAGATCGAGCGCGCCTCGACCGAGCCCTATGCCCGGCTGCTCGCCCAGTCGATGCAAAAACGCCTCGACGCGACCTGGGCACTGGGTGAGTCCGGGGCGACCGGTCCCACCGGCAACATGTATGGCGACAGGGCCGGCCATACCTGCATCGCCATCGCCGGTCCGGTGGCCTCGGTGCTCACGCTGGAGACCGGCAGCCGCGACCGCGTCGCCAATATGCGCGCCTTCGCCCTCAAGGCTTTGGAACAGCTCGACGCGGCCTTGGCCTAAACCCCGCGCCGGGCGAACTCCTCGCCGGCCATGCGCATCGCCTGCTGCACGATCGGATAGCCGCAATGCGGCAGCAGGTTGAGCAGGACCTCGATGATCTCGGCCCGCGTGGCGCCGGCGGTGAGCGCGGCGTTGACATGGACCCGGAACGGCGTCTCGCTGGCCTTGGTGCCGCGCGCCGCCATCGCCGCGCAGGTCGTCAGCTCGCGCGTCTTGAGGTCGATCGCGGTGCGATGGAAGATATCGCCATAGCCGTGATCGAGGATCATGCGGCCGATATCCGGGGCCAGCGTGCTCAAGCCGGCGAGCACGGCCTCGCCGGAGGCGGCCGAGGTCAGGGCCAGGGTTGCCAGACCCCGCTGCCGACGCGGCGCACGGCTTTCCGACGCCATGACCGGCAGCCCGGCGCGCGCTGGCTCGGCAGGCGCCGGCGGGTTCTGGGCCAGCTCGCGGATCACGGAGAAGCCGTTGAGGGCGGTGGGGAAGCCGGCATAGAGCGCGATCTGGATCATCGCCTCGATGATCTCGTTGCGGGACACCCCGTCGCGCTCGGCCGCGATGATCCGAAAGCGTAGCGCCTCGGCGCGGTTGCCGGCGGCGGTCAGCATGCTGATGACCGCGACGTGCCGGACCTTCGCGTCGAGACCCGGGCGCGACAGCACCTCGCCATGCGCGAATTCGACCGTCCATTGCGCCAGTTCCGGCGCCACCGCCGCGAGTTGCGCCAGCATTTCGGTCGGCTCTCCCCCCGCCAGGTGGCGCAGGGTTTCGAGGCCGCGGCGATAGCGCTCGGTGCCGTCCTCCTCAGCGGCGGCGGTCGGGGTGAAGGCGACACCGCGCTCGGTGAACAGCTGCTGCACGATCGGCAGGGCATCGATGGCGATGGGAAAGCCGAGGATCACGCTCGCCAGCACCAGGAGCTCGACCAGCTCTTCCGGCGTGCCGCCGACGTTGAGCAGCCCGTTGATGTGGAACTTCAGCTGCGGCTGCACCGAGCCTTGCGCCAACAGGGTGGTGACGGTGCAGACCTGGCGGAGATGGAGGGTGAGGCCGGGCCGCGCCAGGATCTCGCCATAGCCGAATTCGACCG
>CAIUCF010000196.1 GCA_903897565.1 uncultured Rhodospirillales bacterium
CCGAGAGGAAGCATTCCGGCTGACGCGGAAATTCTGGATTGCTTCGCTCCGCTCGCAATGACGGCTGGATCGGACGGCGGGGTTTGCCCCCCCCCTCACTCCTCCTGCAGGAACGATTTCACGTTGCGCACGGCTTGGCGGATGCGGTCGACATTCTCGACCAGCGCCAGTCGCACATGGGTGTCGCCGTATTCGCCGAAGCCGATGCCGGGGGCGACGGCGACGTTGGCCTTCTCCAGGATCAGCTTGGAGAATTCCAGGCTGGTCAGGTGCTTGTAGCGCTCAGGTAAAGGCGCCCAGGCGAACATCGAGGCGGGGGGCGAGGGGATGTCCCAGCCGGCACCGGCCAGGCCCTCGATCAGGACATCGCGACGCTTCTTGTAGAGCTGGCGCAGCTCCTCGACGCAATCCTGCGGGCCGTTGAGGGCGGCGATGGCCGCGACCTGGATCGGTGTGAAGGCGCCGTAGTCGAGATAGGACTTCACCCGGCCGAGCGCGTTGACCAGCTTGCGCGAACCGACGGCGTAGCCGACGCGCCAGCCCGGCATCGAATAGGTCTTCGACAGGCTGCCGAATTCGATGCAGACGTCCTTGGCGCCGGGGATCTGCAGGATCGAGGGCGGCGGCACGTCGCCGAAATAGATCTCGCTATAGGCCAGATCCGACAGCACGTAGATGTTGCGCGAGCGGGCCCATTCGACGACCTCGCCGTAGAAGCTGAGGTCGCGGACCTCCGCCGTCGGGTTCGAGGGGTAGTTGACGATCAGCGCGATCGGTGCCGGCACGCTGTGCTTCCAGGCGCGCTCGACCGAGGCGACGAAATCCTGCGGCGCACACGGCGGGATGTGGCGGACCGAGGCCCCGGCGATGATGAAGCCGAAGGCGTGGATCGGGTAGCTCGGATTCGGCGCCAGCACGACGTCGCCGGGGCTGGTGATGGCCTGGGCGAGGTTGGCGAGGCCTTCCTTGGAGCCGAGCGTGACGATGACCTCATTCTCGACGTCGAGATCGACGTCGAAGCGGCGGCTGTAATAGCCGGCGATCGCCTTGCGCAGGCCGGGGATGCCCTTGCTGTTGGAGTAGCGGTGGGTGCGCGGATCCTGCACCGTCTCGATCAGCTTCTGCACGATATGCGGCGGCGTCGGCTGATCGGGATTGCCCATGCCGAAATCGATGACGTCGCGCCCGGCGGCTCGCGCGGCGGCCTTGAGCCGATTGACCTCGGCGAAGACATACGGCGGGAGACGGCGGATACGATGAAATTCGGGTTCGGACATGGACCTTGAGCTCATTGGGGTTTCACGACAGATCGCCTGCGGCGACGGCGATTAGGAAGACCCCAAAATGCCCGTGGCCGCAAGCATCACTTTAAGCAGGCACCGCCGCGCTTGGCGCAGTGCGGCGCTCGATCATCCAGGCAAGCCAGATCGCCACGATGCCGATCACGGCCCCGCCGATCATGTCGGCGAAATGATGGCCGCCGCCCACCGGAATCGATACCAGGAGCATCGCATTCAGCGCCAGGATCGGCCAGAACCGCCGCGCCGAGTGGCGGTGGATGAAGGGAAAGATCACCGCCAGCGTCGTGTGGAACGAGGGAAACTGGATGATGCCCTGGAGCTCCGGCAGGACGACGCGGTGCAGGGTGCGAGCCCGCAACTGTTCGAGAACACCAAGGTAGAGGCGATCGACGTCCCCGGGAAAACCATGAAACGCCGCTGCGCCGAGCGAGGGGATCCGCCAGGCGACCATGATGGTGACGAAGAGCGATCCCGCCGCGAGGAAGAAGAATTCGGCGTTCCGAGCGTCGCGGCCGGTCAGTCCGAAATAGAGCAGTGATCCAATGACCTGCGGCAGGAGTGTGATGTAGATCACGCCCAGTCCAATTTGCAGGACCACGGAGCTGGCGACGATCTGATGCCAATGCGTCCAGGAAAGGCCCAGCGCGGCGTCGAAACCCGCGAGCTCGGCGTCGTAGAGCGGACCGCTCAGCGTGGCGGTGGCATACGTGAGAACTCCCGATTCGGTGGCGAACAGGATCCAGAGCAGCGCCCAGTGGGCGGTCCGCGACAGCTTTTGACTACGTCCGCTCAGCCCATAGACCGCCGCGACCGTTCCGATCATCGCGGCGCAGACGATTAACCGCGCAAAGCCCGTGACGGATAGCCCGGCGACCCGGGTGAGAATTACACAGAGGGCGGCATAGGCCGCGACGAGGAGCCAGGCGATCGCGAAACGTGTGTAGGCAGGGGGAGTCTGAGGATTTCGCATGCGCCGGTCGACCGCTGGTACTTGTCACGACATCAATTTTTTCGAGGAGACGAGACCATCCGCGCACCCCCGCAGAGCGGCGCGCCGACCACTCCTTACAGCTGTGTCGTAGCGCCATTGCCGCAATGCGCAATAGGATTTCCTGCCCGCCCGCTAATATCTGCTAAATTCCCGTACTGTAATGCTGTATGCGGTCATCCGCGGCGGCCGGTGTCCGGCCGACGCGTTTGCGCATGAGGGAGGCTGGGATGTCGAAGCAAGTGGTACAGTCGCGCCTGACGGTGCCTGAGATCCGTGCCCGCAAAGGCAAACAGAAGATCGTGTGCCTTACCGCCTATACCGCGCCGATCGCCGCCATTCTCGACCCGATCGTCGACCTCCTGCTGGTCGGCGATTCCCTCGGCATGGTCATACACGGGCTGCCCTCGACCGTCGGCGTCACCCTTGAGATGATGATCCTGCACGGTCAGGCGGTGATGCGTGGCTCCCAGCATGCGCTGGTCGTCGTCGACCTGCCGTTCGGATCCTACGAGGAATCGCCGGTACAGGCGTTCCGCTCGGCGACCGAGATCATGGCCAAGACTGGCTGCCAGGCGGTCAAGATTGAGGCGTTCGAAGGCGTCGACGCCACCATCGCCTTCCTCACCCAGCGCGGCATTCCGGTGATGGGCCATGTCGGGCTGCGACCGCAGGCGGTCAATGTCGATGGCGGCTTCCGCGCCAAGGGCCGGACCGTCGGCGAGCGCGACCGCGTGATCGCCGAGGCCCAGGCCGCCGAGCAGGCCGGCGCCTTCGCCATCGTCGTCGAGGGTGTCGCCCCCGATCTTGCCGACGAGATCACCGCGATGGTCAAGATCCCGACCATCGGCATCGGCGCGTCGCCGCAATGCGATGGCCAGATCCTGGTGACCGACGATATGGTCGGGTTGTTCGACTGGACGCCAAAATTCGTCCGGCGCTACGGCAAGTTGCGCCATGAGATCGAGAAGGCCGCGACGGGCTATGCCGATGACGTCCGCCGCGGGGAGTTTCCTGCCGCGGCAGAAATGTACTATCTCAAGCGTGTCTGACGACACGGCGCCGGTATCGACAATGCGCGTTTTCTCGCTGGACATCTTGCGACGATCGCCCAATCTTTAGGTCACGGTTTGATCGCGTCCGAAGCAATATTATCCAAGGTTGCGGAAATTCAGTCTCTCGGGTCTTCGGTGACGATCGTCGCCAGAGAGCGGGCGGGGGGTTAATGGCTATTCTTGCCGAACAGTCGATGGAGCTGGCGCGCAGCTTGCCGCAGGCCCTGATCGTCGAGGACGACCCGACCTTGCAGCGGCTCTACGAGGATTATCTCGAGGGCGGCAGTTTCGCGCTGCGGATCGCGCGGACCTTGAAGGAAGCCGTAGCCGAGCTCGATCAACTCGTCCCCGCGGCCATCCTGCTCGACCTCATCCTGCCCGACGGCCATGGCCATCAGCTGCTCGAAGTCGTGCGCCAACGGAAGCTCGACACCGCGGTGATCGTCGTGA
>CAIUCF010000197.1 GCA_903897565.1 uncultured Rhodospirillales bacterium
ACAAGTATATTGAGGCGAAGGCGCTGACGACCCATCAGAACCTGGCGCTGGGCTTCAACGAAGCCCTCGGCAAGGCCTGCAACGAGCTGCATATCGATCTCGAGGAGATCCTGCGCGGCGTCGATTCCGTGCGCTATGCGACGACGCTCGGCACCAACGCGCTGATCGAGCATCGCGGCCCCCGCATCGGCATGCTGGTCACCGCGGGCTTCGAGTCCACGGTGCCGCTGAGCCGCGGCCGCGGCTACGGCGAAGGCCTCGACGATCTCGGCAAGGCCGATCTGCCGGGCGCCAACCGCCCCGATCCGCTGGTGCTGCCGCATATGATCGCCGGCATCCGCGAGCGGCTCGACGCCGTCGGCGACGTCGTCATGGCGCTCGATGAAGAAGATGTCCGCGTCCAGATCCGCAAGCTGGTCGACAAGGGTGCGCAGGCGCTGGTCGTCGCCCTGGTCAACAGCGTCGTCAATCCGATGCATGAGCAGCGGATCGAGGAAATCTTCCTGAAGGAATATCCGCCGCAGCTGCTCGGCGCGATCCCGGTGATCCTGTCGCATCAGGTCGCCGGCCGGAAGGGCGAGTATGTCCGCGCGACCTCGGCGATCGTCGACGGCTACCTGCACTCGACGATGTATCACGCGCTTTCCAGCCTCGAGCAGAACCTGCGCGCCCATCACTACGAGAAGCCGATGCTGGTCATCCACAATTCGGGTGGCATGGCCCAGCTGAACTCGACTGACGCGTTGCAGACGATCCATTCCGGCCCGGTCTCGGGCATCAGCGCCTCGGAGCATCTGGCGCGGGAGTGCGATCTCGGTAACGTCATCGCCACCGACATGGGCGGCACCAGCTACGATATCGGCATCGTCGTCGAGGGCGGCATCAAGCATTACGACTTCAACCCGGTCATCGACCGCTGGCTGGTCTCGGTGCCGATGGTCCATCTCGTGACCCTGGGCGCCGGCGGCGGCTCGATCGCCTCCTATGACCGCATGTACAACACGGTGAAGGTTGGCCCGCAATCGGCCGGCTCCGACCCCGGCCCGGCCTGCTACGATCGCGGCGGCCTCCAGGCCACGGTGACCGACGCCGATCTCGTGCTGGGCTATCTCGATCCCAAGAATTATGCCGGCGGCTCGATCCCGCTCAACCCGCGGCGCTCGACCCGGGCGATCGAAGATTCGCTGTGCGATCAGCTCGACCTCACCGTCACCGACGCGGCGCTGCTGATCCGCGAGAAGGTCGACGACAACATGGCCAACGGGTTGTTCACGGAGCTGCGCGCCCGCGGCTACGACCCGAAGGAGTTCACGATGCTGGCCTATGGCGGCAACGGGCCGCTCCATGCCTGCGGCATCGCCCGCAATCTCGGCATCAACAAGATCCTGGCGCCGCCGATGAGTTCGGTGTTCTCCGCGGTCGGCGCCGGCAACATGCACCAACTGCACATCCATGAAAAATCGCTGTTCATGGTGCTGTACGATTCCAATACGCGGAAGATCTTCGACGACTACTCGCGCTTCAACGCAATCGTCGCGGAGCTGCGCGAAGCGGGGACGCAGGACCTGCTGCGCCAAGGCATGTCGCGCGCCGAGATCAAGCATTCGCTCGAACTCGACATGCGCTACGGCAACCAGCTGGTGCAGACGACGGCGGTCATCGACTTCCACGAGGTCCATTCGGCCTCGGACGTCATGAAGATCATCGAGCAGTTCTCGACCGACTACGGCAAGCGCTTCGGCGAAGGCAGCCAGGCGCCGGAAGCCGGCATCCGCATCAATACGATCCGGGTTGCCGCCTTCGTGCAGCTGCAGACGGTCAAGTTCGACCAGATCAAGCCGCGTCCGGTGGGCGAACGCCTGCAGCCGCCGGCGCCGAGCTCGTCGCGCAAGTGTTCCTTCGTCGGCCACAGCGGTGCGCTCGATACCCCGGTCTGGCTGAAGTCCGAAGTGCAGCCCGGCGTCGAGATCAAGGGGCCCGCGATCGTGTCCTCCGAGGTCACGACCTACCTGGTCGATCCCGGCTGGACGCTGGTCTCGGCCGCGCAGGGAGCCATCTGGTTCCTGCGCGACGGCACCTGATCCGATCCGCCCGGCTCAAGCAAACAACGATAGAACATAAAGTATCGGGGAACGAACATGACTGCTTCCACGACTGAAACCGAAGCCCAGCGCATCGCC
>CAIUCF010000198.1 GCA_903897565.1 uncultured Rhodospirillales bacterium
CTTGCAGCAATACCTCGGCAAGCTCGGCGACGCCTTCAAGGGTATCCCCTATCTCAACGCGCATCAGGCCGTCGTGATCGAGGCGCGCTTCGACGCCAACTGGAAACTGATCGCCGACGCCTTCGCCGAGGGCTATCACGTCAATTTCCTGCACCCGAACACCCTGGCGCCGTCCTATTCGAGCGACAAGAATCGCACGGCGCGCCCGGTCCACGGCCGCGCCTGGGGTATCCATCGCTCACTCTCGGTATTCGGCAATATCGATTACGTGACGCCAACCAATTCCAAGGTCGAACGGCTGGCCAATCTGAATGCGACGAACGTGCTGGCGGGCGACAGCGGGGAGGAAGTCGAGCGGCTGCTGAGCCACCCGGAGGTCAATCCCTCGGGCTCCGAGCATTGGTCGGCCGATATCACTTGGCTGTTTCCGAACTTCGACATCGATTTCTCGGGCGGCGGCTTCTGGTCTCATGAGTTCTGGCCGACCGCCTACAACAAGACCCACTGGACAGCGCGCATCTATGTGCCGACGGCGACCTCGTGGCGCGATCGCCTCGCCCAGGAGCACTACACGGCGCGCTGGGCCGACATCGTGCTGGAGGATGTCAGCAACTGCGAAAAGATCCAGCGGGGCATGGAGTCCGGGGCGATCAAATCGATCGTGCTGCAGGACGGCGAGTTCATGATCCGCCATTCGCTGGAGACCATCAACCGCTGGGTCAATGCCGAAACCGTGCACGAGGCGATCGCCTAGCGACGATTGCGATCGAGAATAAGCAGCCTATCGAGGAACGCCGAACATGACCGCGATGCCCGAGAACCCGCCGATCCTGGTCCCCCACGTCTCCGGCGTGACCAAAGCCGAAGGACTGTCGACCGGCCCGGTCTCGGTCGAGCCCTATCGCTCGTCGGAATATTACGAGCGCGAGTGCCGCCAGGTATTCGGCCGCGCCTGGCTCAACATGGGCCGGATCGAGCAACTGCCCAAGGCGAACAGTTTCTTCGTCAAGCCGGTCGAGGCCTGCAAGGCGACGGTGCTGGTGACGCGTGACGCCGCCGGCACCGTGCGGGCATTTCACAATGTCTGCACCCATCGCGGCAACGCGGTAGCGAAGGAGGCCTGCGGCCAGCGTAATCGCTTCACCTGCCGCTACCACGGCTGGACCTTCCGCAACGACGGCGACCTGATCGGCGTGCCGGACGAGGCGCAGTTCTTCGATTTCGACCGCAAGGATTACGGCCTGAAATCCATCGCCTGCGATGTCTGGGACGGCTGGATCTTCATCAATTTCCAGAAGGTGCCGGAAGTCTCGCTCGCCGAGTTTCTCTGCGATCTCGGCCGCGTCTTCACCGGCATCCCCTATCTCAACACCCATCAGGCGCTGGTCATGGAGGCAAGGCTGGACGCCAATTGGAAGCTGATCGCCGACGCCTTCGCCGAGACCTACCACCTCAAGACCACCCATCCGCAGACGCTCGCGCCAAGCTTCACCAGCGACAAGAACCGCCTCGGCCGCCCGGTCGGCGGCCGGACCTGGGGCATCCATCGCTCGGTCTCGACCTATGGCAACATGGATTACGTGACGCCGGCGACCTCGAAAGTCGAACAACTCGCCAATCTCCACTCCGGCACCAATGTGCTGGCCGGCGACACCAGCGAAGAGGTCATGCGGCTGCGAAACCACCCCGCGATCAACCCCGCCGGGTCGGAGCATTGGTCGGCCGACCTCACCTGGCTGTTCCCGAACTTCCACATCGACTATTCGAGCGGCGGCTTCTGGACCCATGAATTCTGGCCGACGGCCTACAACAAGACGCGCTGGGTCGCGCGCATCTACATGCCGACCGCGACGTCCTGGCGCGACCGCCTCGCCCAGGAACACTACGCCGCGCGCTGGGGCGAGGTGCTGCTCGAAGACATCGGCAATTGCGAGAGCATCCAGACCGGGATCGAATCCGGCGCGATCGACGAATTCGTGCTCCAGGATGCCGAATTCATGATCCGGCATTCGCTCCACACCCTCGACAACTGGATGAACGCCGAGACCGTCAGAGACGCGATTTCAGCAAACGCTCAGAGCGTCTCCTCGTAGCTAGGCAAGGTCGGAAACAACCGGACATCCTCGAGAAACTCGCCGCTCTCATGGGTGCCCTTAGCGACCCGTTCCCGGATCCGCCAGACGCCGCCTTGACGCGCCAGGATGTCATGATAATAGCCGCCGAGAATCCAGCTCTGTTGGGTCCCGTCGTGGCGAACCTGGACATGGATCGCGTGGACGGCACTGGTCGTACGCGCGAGTTCACCGTCGAAATCGATGACCGGCGGCGAGACGACATGCTGCGTCGCGTAGCAGCGGTCGTGATAATGCTTCAGCAGTGCGATCCCGCCGGGCATCGAGAAATCGACGAAATGGCCCATCAGGTAGTAATGCTGCTTGGCGCCAGCCTCGAAAACCTGCGGCAGGATCTCGTCATGCCGCTTGAGATCATAGGCCCGCGCGATCTGCTGGATCACGCGGGTGATCTCGAGTTGGTCGCTTAGTCGGGTATCAGGCATCCTGTCCTCCCGAATTAATGCTTCTTGGTCTGAAGTCGTGACCTTAGTTTGGAACGATCACCGCCTTGATCGTCTCGAGCCGGGACACCATGCCGAGTGCGGCCTGGGCGTCTTCCAGCGCGAAGCGATGGGTCACCGCCTCAGCCATCGGCATATGACCATGGCACTTCTGGGCGACGCCGATGGCTTGACGGACATGGCGGGCCTGAAACAGCGCCGAGCCGGCGATGGTCAGGTTGCGGTTGTTGAGCATGCGCGGCTCGACCGGCACGCTGCCCGGCGCCGACCACAAACCGACGACGACATAGCGGCCACCCTTGGCGATGAGCTCCAGGCCTTCGGCGAAGGCGGGCACCGCGCCCGCCGCTTCGAACACCAGATCGGCACCACGCCCGCCGGTCAGGGCGAGAACCTGCTCGCGGCGGCTGGCCGCCGACTTCTCGATCCCGAGATCGATCACCGCGGTCGCACCGATCCGCTTGGCATAGGCGAGCCGCCGCTCCGGGGTGCCGACCACGATGACCTGGGCCGCGCCACACATCGACGCCACCAGGGTCGCCGCCAGCCCGACCGGGCCGCTGCCCTGGACCAGCACCGTCTCGCCGACGCGGACGCCGCCGATCCGCTCATAGGCCTGCAGCACAGTCGGCAGGGCGCAGCCGAACGCGATCACAGCCTCCGACGGGGTGTCGTCGGGGATGCGATAGAACGGCATCCGGCCCGGTAGCAGCGCGAATTGCGCGTAGGTCGAGACGGGGGGCGCCTTGGCGTCGCCGAACGCCGCCGCCGCCCATTCCTCGCAGGACGAGGCGTCCTTGGTCACGGTGCAATGATGGCAACGCCCGCATGGGGTCATCGGCACCCAATAGACGCGGTCGCCCAGCCTTATCGGTGTGCCGGCGAAATCGGTGGCGACACCGGCGCCGAGTTCCACGATCTGGCCGATGCCCTCATGGCCGAGGATGCAAGGGCCCGGCAGTTCGACCTCGCCCTTCCACAGATGGACGTCGGTGCCGCAGACGCCGCCGAACAAGGTCTTCAGCAGGACTTCGCCGGCAGCCGGCGGCGGCACGTGGCCATCCCAAATCTCGATCGGGGCATTAGGCGCGACGAGTACCGCGCGCTTGGCCGAACAACCATCCATCTGACGTCCCCCGAATACGCCCGGCTTGGCCGTCTTAGCGGCGCCGGGTTACTTTGTTTCTCTCGTCAGAGACATAGCCGCATTCACGCCGCTCGCGTCAATCCTGCACCTCGCCGAGGCCGTCACGGCCGATCGCCATGATACTCTTGATCAGATGATCGATCAGGATCGCGATCTCGCGACGGCTCGCGCCGGCGAAGCGGGCGAGCGCGATGGTGTGGCCGCCGCCGACGAAGAGCCGCGCCGCCGCCGCGGTATTAAGCTGTGGCGACAGGGTCCCGGCGCGTTTGCCGCGGCTCAGCGCCTTGCGCACCGCGGCATGCAGCCGCTCCTGCATACGCAGATAGCCGGGCCAGACATCGGCACGGAACCCGGTGCTCCAGTCGAGCCAGACCTTGATCATCTCCGGGTCTTCCTGCGCCGCCTTGTCGAAGCCCTTGACCATGAGCGAAAGCGTCTCCTGCACGCTGCTGTTCTGAACATCGATATTGACGATGATGTCCATCAGGCAGGATTCGACCTCGTTCAGGGTCGCCGCGACGAGATCGTCCCGCGTCCGAAAATAGGAATGGACGGCGGAGACCGAGACTTCGGCACGCTCGGCGACATGAGCATGGGTCGCGCGGGCGATGCCGTGTTCGGCGAAAGCGGCGATCGCACAGCGCAGCAATTGCGCCCGGCGCTGGTCCGGCGGCATCCGTGTCCGCATGAATTTTGCCGGCACTCCCGGGCTCTGCACGCTCACTGAAATCGATCCTCTTCCGCCGAAAACGGCCGGCCTCCTTGGATTTTCATTGTCGCGCGGAGCGCGCCGGCGGTCAACCCCGGCTATTGACCAAAAGCTCAACAGCGACTATTATACAAAAACTCAATAACTAATGATACTTTAGTCAATTAAAAATACCGCCAGGAGGACGACCATGACACCCGTGTTCCCCGACGAGGAAATCGCCCGCACGATCCCGCTCGACGAGATCGACGTCAGCAAGCCCGATCTGTACGTCCGCGAGGCTGCTCATCCCTATTTCGCCCGGTTGCGCAAAGAGGCGCCGGTCCATTACTGCCGTGAGAGCGCGTATGGGCCCTACTGGTCGATCACCAAATTCAGCGACATCGTCGCCATCGACACGAACCACAAGGTGTTCTCGTCCGATGTCAGCAACGGCAGCTTCGTGCTCGACGACGCGACCCTGAATCCGATCAATGGCGGGATCTCGCTGCCGAATTTCCTGGGCATGGATCCGCCCAAGCACGATGCCCACCGTCTGGCGGTGAGCCCAATCGTCGCGACCGAAAATCTCAACCGGATGGAGCCGCTGATCCGCCAGCGGACGCAGAAGGTGCTCGACGAATTGCCGATCGGCGAGACTTTCAACTGGGTGGACCGCGTCTCGATCGAACTGACGACGATGATGCTCGCGACCCTGTTCGACTTCCCCTTCGAAGACCGTCGCAAGCTGACGCGCTGGTCCGACGTCGTCACCGCCTCGCCCGGCACCGGCGTGATCGACACCTGGGAACAGCGCGAACAGGAACTGCGGGAATGCGAGGCTTATTTCAAGGATCTCTACGCCCAACGCGCCCGCATCGCACCGACGGGGGATCTGGTATCTATGCTCGCCCATTCCCCGGTGATGCAGGAACTCGGCTCCGAAGAGTTCCTCGGCACGATCGTGCTGCTCATCGTCGGCGGCAATGACACCACCCGCAGTTCGATGTCGGGCAGCGCGCTCGCCAATCACCTGTTTCCGGCCGAATTCGCCAAGGTGAAGGCCAACCCCGCGCTGATCAACAGCCTCGTGCCCGAGATTGTGCGCTGGCAGACGCCGATCGCCCATATGCGGCGCACCGCGATCGAGGACATCGAGTTCCAGGGCAAGAAAATCCGCAAGGGCGACAAGGTCGCGATGTGGTACCTGTCCGGCAATCGCGACGAGGACGTCATCGACCGCCCGCACGACTTCATCGCCGATCGCCCGCGCGCGCGTCATCACCTCTCCTTCGGCTTCGGCATCCACCGCTGCCTCGGCAACCGTCTGGCCGAACTGCAGATCCGGGTGTTGTGGGAAGAGGCCCTCAAGCGCTTCTCGCAGGTCGAGGTCGTGGGCGAAATGGTCCGCGTGCCGTCGAACCTGATCCACGGCTTCATCGACATCCCGGTACGGCTGCATCGCTGAGAGCCGTGACCGGCCCCCGATATTGATCGTTCATTTTTGCGCAGGAGCGCGACTATGCCCAAGGTTATCTACATCACTCACGATGGCGCCGAACATGTCGTCGACGTCCCCGTCGGCCTCTCCGCCATGGAGGGCGCCGTCCAGAACGCGATCCCCGGCATCGACGGCGATTGCGGCGGCGCCGCCGCCTGCGGCACCTGCCATGTCTTTGTCGACCAGGCCTGGATCGCCAAGGCGGGCACGCCGGGATCGACGATCGAGAAGGAAATGCTCGAACTCACCGACAACGTCGCGCCCAACAGTCGGCTGTCATGCCAGATCAAGCTGACCGCCGAGCTCGACGGCCTCGTCCTTCGGATGCCGCTCGGCCAACACTAAGCGCCTGATCTTTCGCGACCGCAGCAGCATCGTCGCCGCAAGGCGTCGATGCTGTAACACGACTGCGCCTTATCCCCAGCGAATCCGAGATCAAATGTCCGATTACATCATCATCGGCGCCGGCTCCGCCGGCTGCGTGCTCGCGAACCGGCTGAGCGCCGATCCGTCGGTCACCGTCACCCTGTTGGAAGCCGGCGGTCGCGACAGCGGCCTGCTCTACCGCATGCCGGCCGGATTCTTCGGCCTGATGCGCTCGGGCAAGGGCAACTGGAACTTCGAGACCGAGCCGCAGCCGGGCCTGGGCGGTCGCACGATGTATTTCCCCCGCGGCAAGGTGCTCGGCGGCTCGAGCTCGATCAACGGCATGGTCGTCTCGCGCGGCAATCCGGCGGATTATGATCACTGGGCGCAGCTCGGCAATTCCGGCTGGTCGTTCCAGGACTGCCTCCCCTATTTCAAGAAGATCGAGAACTTCCCCGAGGGCGATCCGGCCTGGCGCGGCACGGGCGGGCCGATCACAGTCAATTACGCGCCGCCGCTCGACAAGATGAACCCGATCTCGCGCGCCTGGATCGAGGGTGCCGTCCAGGCCGGCCACGCCTTCAACCCCGACGTCAACGCCGCCACGCCGGAAGGCGTCGCCCTGATGCAGGGCAATTACGCCAAGGGGCTACGCCAGAGTGCGGCCGCAGGCTATCTCAAGCCGGTGCTCGACCGCCCCAATCTTACCGTGATCACCGGCGCCCTGGCGCAACGGGTCGTGATCAAGTCGGGCCGCGCGGTCGGCGTCGAGTATCTGCGCAAGGGCGGCAGCGAATTCCTCCCGGCGACCCGCGAAGTCATCCTGGCCGGCGGCGTCGTCAATTCGCCGCAACTGCTGCAGCTGTCGGGCATCGGCGCTCCGGCCGATATCCGCCCGCATGGCATCACGATGCAGCACGAGCTCCCCGGCGTCGGCAAGAATCTGCGCGAGCACCTCGCCATCTCGCTGAAGACCCGGATTACCAAGCCGGTCTCGGCGCTCGGCAGCCTGAAGCCGCTGGCGATCGTCAAGGCGTTGGCGCAATATGGACTGTTCAAGAGCGGCCCGACGATCACCAGCGGGCTCGAAGCCTGGGCCCATCTCAACACCCGCGCCGGGCTCGAATACCCCGACCTCCAGGTCTATTGCGTGCTGCTGATGTATAACGACCATGGCCGCGACGTGATTCCCGAGGAAGGCTTCATGGCGACCATGAACGGCTGCCGTCCCCAAAGCGTCGGCAGCCTCAGGATCCGCTCCAGCGATCCGACCGTGGCGCCCGCCATCGATCCCCGCTACCTGACGGACCCGGAAGATTTCCGGGTGCTTCGCGAAGGCCTCCGGCTATGCCGCGAGATCGTCGGCCAGAAGGCCTTCGACGAACTGCGCGGCAGTGAATACGCGCCGGGCGCCGCCGTGAAATCGGATGCCGAACTCGACGCCTATATCCGCGATCAGGCCTTCACGCTCTACCACCCGATCGGCACCTGCAAGATGGGCGTCGACGAGATGGCGGTGGTCGATCCCGATCTTCGGGTTCGCGGTATCGACGGGTTGCGGGTGATCGACGCCTCGATCATGCCCAACATCATCAGCGGCAACACCAATTTCCCGACGATGATGATCGCCGAGAAGGCCGCCGACAAAATCCTCAGCCCCGAGCGCGCCGCAGCGGCCTAAGGCCGGCGCGCCTCACCCCGGCTGCTTCAGCCGCCCCGCCAAGGTCGCGATGAGCGCGGCGCGTGCGGCATCGTCCGGCGCCCGTTCCAGCGCCTCTTCGAGGTCGTTGAGCAATGCGCTCTTGGCGTTGTGCCAGTCGGTCGTCGCGACTGCCGACTGTGCCAGACGCGGCGTCGCCGCCTGTCGGCTCGAGCCGGTGGCGTCGAGGACGAAGCGTTCATCGATCTGCGGAATCACGACACGGGCGTCGGGGATCTCGCCGCCGATCCGCTCGCGCAGCGCCTCGAGCGATTCCGGCTCGCCATGAACAAGGAACAAGCTGCCCTGGATGGGGGCGCGCGCCTTGGCCCAACGACCCAACGCCGGCGCGTCGGCATGGCCTGAATAGACGTCGAGCGAGCGGATATGGGCGCGTACCTTGATCTGTTCGCCCTGGATGCGGACATTGCGCTGACCTTCCTGGAGCAGGCGTCCGAGCGTGCCGACCGCCTGGTAGCCGGAGAGCAGCACGCTGACCTCGTCGCGCCACAGCAGGCGCTTCAAATGCTTACGGATGCGTCCGGCGTCGCACATGCCGCTGCCCGCCATGATGATGTACCAGCCCGTCACCTGCTCGAGGCGATCGCTGTCGGCGGCTTTCTCGAGGAAATGGAGATGGCCGGCGGCGCGGATCTTGTCGAAGGGATTGCGGCCGGCCTTGCGGCCATGCTCGAAGAAAATCTCGCTCGCCTTGATCGCCAGGGGGGAGTCGAGAAAGATCGCGCCCGGCGGCGCTTCGCCGGCATCGATGATCTGGAGCAGATCGGCCAGCAGCTCCTGCGTCCGCTCGACCGCGAAGGCCGGCATCAGCAACGGCCCGCCATGGCCGTGGGCAAGCCGGAGTTCCTTCGCCAACGCGGCGCGGCGCGTCACGGAGTCAGTGGCGTCGCGAACCCGCGCGCCGTAGGTGCTCTCCATGATCAGATGGTCGACACCGCCGATCGGTCCGTCCGGGTCATTGAGGAACTCGCTGCCGCCAGGCCCGAGATCGCCTGAAAACATCACGCGCCTCACTTCCCCAGCAGTATCTTCGCGAATCTCGAGCTCGATCGAGGCCGAGCCCAGGATATGGCCGGCATCCCACCAGCGCGCCCGCATGCCGGGCGCCACCGCTATCCAGTCCCCCAGCGGCACCGCCGTGAACTGCTCCATCACCCGCGCCGCGTCGCGCGCGGTGTAGATCGCCTCGACCGCCTCCCTGCCGCGCTGGACGTTGCGGCGATTGAGGTGTTCGACCTCGGATTCCTGAATATGGCCGCAATCGGCCAGCATGATCTCGCAGAGTTCCTGAGTTTCGACCGTCGCGTAGATCGTGCGCTCGAAGCCGGCCCGCATCAGCTTGGGCAATTGTCCGGAATGGTCGATATGGGCATGGGTCAGCAGCACTGCATCGAGATGCCGGGGATCGAAGGGGAAGGCGTTGTAGTTGAGGGCTTTCAGGGTCTTCGAGCCCTGGAACAATCCGCAATCAACCAGGATCTCCGCGGCCGCGCTGCGCACACGGAAACACGAGCCGGTGACGCAGCCGGCGGCGCCATGGAAGAAGATCTCGATCGTCATGGCGGGCATTCATCCTTCAGGGCATCGGCCAGGAGCGCCGCCAGCGGCGCGGCATTCGTGGGGTGGCAGACGGAATCGGTGGAGATGATCCGCGCGGCGCCGGCCTCGCGCAGCCGCGCCTCGATCGCCGCGGGAAACAGGGCATGGACGACCCCGATGTCGATCACCGCCGCGCCGGCGCCGCGAAGATGGCGGATCGCCTGGATCAAGGTGCCGCCGCTGGAGCAGATGTCATCGACGATCACCACCCGTCGCCCCTGCACCCGACCAAGGTCTTTGGCGCACAATGTCACGGCGTGATCGCCTTCCCGGGTCTTTTCGAACATCAGCACTTCGCCGCCGAGTTGCGCCGCGATCCGCGTTACCCAAGGCTTGGATTCACTGTCGGGCCCGACGATCAGGGGCTGGTCATGGCCGCCGAGCGCCGCCGCCAGCGGACCGGCTGCAGAAAGATCATCGGCCGGCAAGCCGCCGAACGCCGCACTGAGGCTGGCGGTCCGGTGCAGATGCGTGTCGACCGTGATCACGCGGTCGAAGCTGCGGCCAATCAACCCGCAGACGACATCGCGGCTGAGCGGCTCGCCGGGATGAAACACGGTGTCTTGGCGCATGTAGCAGAGATAGGGGGCGACCAGGACTAGACGCGCCACGCCCTGACGGCGCCAGGCATCGGCAGCGAGGAGCAGGACGATCAGCTTTTCGTTGGGATGGTCGAGCGGGACATGGGCCAGCACGGTATGCGGCCGAGTCGCGGCGACTCGCGGCAAGGTCTCGCCATCGGGGAACCGGTGCAGCGCGATGGGATGGAACCCGACGCCGAGCGCCACGGCCAGCGCCTTTGCGGCGACTGCCCCCGTTTCGAAGGCGTGAACCTCGACCCCCGTCACGGTGCCACCAGAACGACACCGCTGTCCTCGCCGGCGGCCTCCTGCGCGAAGGCGAAGTCCGCGGCGTCGACGCCGTGGATGCGATAGAGCGGCTCGCCCGCCCACACCGGTTCGCCGACCGTCTTGAGCAGATCGATCCCGGCACCGGGGTCGGTCGGCGCGCCGGCAAGCCGCGCGATCTGGGCAATGCGCAGGCAATCGACCGTCGCGACCCGGCCATCGGCAGGCGCCGTGATCTCGTGGGTCAGCGGGCCGATCCCGGCGCTGATCGGCGAGGTCCCCTGGACCCGGCAGATCTCGTCCATCTTGCGCGCCGCCGCGCCGCTGTCGAGGAGCTCGCGGGCGCGAGCCTCGCCCTGACCTCCGACCAGGTCAGGATCGAATTCCAGGATACGCCCGGCGAGCCGGATCGATTTTTCCCGCAGATCCTGCGGCGCATCCGCTTTGCCTTCGAGCACGGCGCGAACATCGCGGGCCTCGAGCGCGGGGCCGACGCCGCGGCCGATCGGCTGCGAGCCGTCGGTAAACAAGATCTCCAGTTCCAGCCCGAGCCGGCCGCCGACGAATTCGAACAGCTTGCGCAGCCGCATGGCGTGAGCGCGATCGCCAATCTTGGAGGAGCGCCCGGTCGGGATGTCGATCACCAGATGAGTAGAGCCCGCCGCCACTTTCTTGGAGAGGATGGAGGCCACCATCTGGTCCGGCGTATCGATGCCGAGCGGCCGCTCGACCGAGATCAGCACGTCGTCCGCCGGCGACAGCGCGACCCTGCCGCCCCAAACGACGCAGCCGCCGCACTGATCGACCACCGCCCGCATCTCCCTCTCGTCGAGGTCGACGCGGGCGAACATCTCCATCGTGTCGGCGGTGCCGGAGGGCGAGGTGATGGCCCGCGACGACGTCTTGGGAAACAGCAGCCCATGGGCCGCGACGATCGGCGCGACGATCAGCGAAGTCCGATTGCCCGGCACGCCGCCGATGCAGTGCTTGTCGGCGACCAGCGAGCGGCTCCAGCGCAGGGTCGAGCCCGAGGCGATCATCGCCTGGGTCAGCGCCAAGGTCTCCTCGGGCGTCATGAAATTGGCGCAGGCAATCAGGAAGGTCGCGACCTCCATGTCTGAATAGGCGTGGCTGACAAGGTCGCCGATGATGCCCTTGAGGGCGGCGGCGCTCAAGGTCTCGCCCTGGATCTTGCGGCGGACCGCA
>CAIUCF010000199.1 GCA_903897565.1 uncultured Rhodospirillales bacterium
CGGCCCTGCCGGTCTGACCGCGGCGATCAGGCTCAAGCAACTCGCCGCCGAGGCTGGCCGCGAGGTCTCGGTCTGCGTGCTGGAGAAGGGCTCCGAAGTCGGCGCTCATATCCTGTCCGGCGCCTGTCTGGAGCCGACCGCGCTCAACGAGCTGATCCCCGACTGGAAAGAACGCGGCGCGCCGCTCAACACCCCGGCGACGGAAGATCGCTTCCTGTTCTTGACCGAGACCAGGTCGCTCGCGCTGCCCAATCCGCCGCAGATGCATAATCACGGCAATTACATCATCAGCCTCGGCAATTTCGCCCGCTGGCTCGGCACCCAGGCCGAGGAACTCGGCGTCGAAATCTATCCCGGCTTCGCTGCCGCCGAGGTCCTGTTCAATGACGACGGCTCGGTCAAGGGTGTCGCCACCGGCGACATGGGCGTCGGCCGCGAGGGCGAGCATACCGAGGCCTACCAGCCCGGCATGGAACTTCATGGCAAGGTCACGGTGTTCGCCGAGGGCTGCCGCGGCTCGCTGTCGAAGCAGCTGAGCGCGCATTTCAAGCTCCGTGACGGCGTCGATCCGCAGAGCTACGGCATCGGCATCAAGGAGCTGTGGGAAATCGATCCCGCCAAGCATCAGCCCGGTCTGATCATCCATACGGTCGGCTGGCCGCTCGACACCTCGACCTATGGCGGCTCGTTCCTCTATCACCTCGAGAACAACCAGGTCGCCGTCGGCTTCGTCGTCGGCCTCGACTACCAGAACCCGACCCTGTCGCCGTTCGAGGAATTCCAGCGCTACAAGACCCATCCGGCGATCCGCTCGACCTTCGAAGGCGGCCGCCGCATCTCCTACGGCGCGCGCGCGCTCAACGAGGGCGGCTTGCAGGCGATCCCGCATTTGAGCTTCCCCGGCGGCTGCCTCGTCGGCTGCGCTGCGGGCTTCCTCAACACGCCGAAGATCAAGGGCACGCATACCTCCATGAAGTCGGCGATGACCGCCGCCGAGACCATCTTCAATAATCTCGACAACGAGACGGTCTCGGCCGATTACCGCGCGCCGCTGGAGAAGACCTGGCTGTGGGACGAGTTGGTCAAGGCGCGCAACATCCGCCCGTCCTTCGCCAAATGGGGCCTGCTCGGCGGTATCGCCTATTCGGCGATCGACACCTACCTGTTCGCCGGCCGCGCGCCCTGGACCTTCCATTACCACCACGGCGACAACGAGACCTTGAAGAAGAAGTCGGAGGTCACGCCGATCAAGTATCCCAAGCCCGATGGCGTGGTGAGCTTCGATCGCCTGTCTTCGGTGTTCATCTCGAACACCAACCACGAGGAAAACCAGCCGGTCCATCTCCAGCTCAAGAACCCGGACCTCGCGATCAGTGTCAACTGGAACGTCTACGGCTCGCCCGAGCAGTATTTCTGCCCGGCCGGCGTCTACGAGATCGTCGACGAGGCCTCCAAGCCGCGCCTCCAGATCAACGCCCAGAACTGCGTCCACTGCAAAACCTGCGACATCAAGGACCCGACCCAGAACATCAACTGGGTCGTCCCCGAGGGCGGCGGCGGGCCGAACTACCCCAATATGTAGGAATTGTCCGGCGACCCTCTCCCTCCCGCGGGGGAGGGAGCTTCGGTGACGCCAGCCGCTATCCAGCCTGGCTCTGGTCGCGCGAGCGCAGGAACTTCTGCTCGAACTCGGCTCGCGGCAGCGCGGGGGAGACCAGCCAGCCCTGCATAAGATCGCATTGCTCGGCGGCGAGCCAGGCCAGTTGGCCCGCGGTTTCGACGCCTTCGGCGACGGTCGTCAGGCCCAGCTTCTTGCCCAGCGAGATCACCACCGAGGCGATCGCCGCGTCATGCGGGACCGACTGCACGAAGGCGCGGTCGATCTTGAGCACATCGATCGGCAGGTGCCGCAGATAGGACAATGACGAGTAGCCGGTGCCGAAATCATCGACGGCGATCTTCACGCCGATTTCGCGCAGCTCCGACAGCACCCGCGCGCATTGCTCGACATTGCTCATCAGCGAGGTTTCCGTGATC
>CAIUCF010000200.1 GCA_903897565.1 uncultured Rhodospirillales bacterium
GCCGATAGGCCACCGCAGAGGTCTTCGCGTCGATCACCCAGACCCCGGTGCCCTGGCCACGGTCGTAGAGCGCGCCCAACGGCACCTCGGTCAGCCCGGCCGCCTGCAGATCGGCGATCTTGACGGTGACGGTCGCGCCGAGCGGCGCCTTGGCGGCATCGCCGTCGAGCACGTAGCGGGCCTCAAAGGTCCGGGTGCGCGGATCGGCGGCGTCCGATAATTGCCGCAGATGCGCAGCCGAAGTCGTGGCATCCGCATCATAGAGCACGGCCCGCGCCGTCGAGCCCAGCGCCGGGCGCAGATCCTCGGGCAGGTTGACGCTGGCCTCGCGCGGGCCCTGATGGGCAAGTCGGAGCACGGTCTGGCCGGCCGCCACGACCTGTCCCGGCTCTGCCAGGGTCTCGACCACGGTGCCGTCGGCGTCGGCGAGCAGCACCGAGTAATCGCCCTGGTTCCGCGTCACCGCCGCCCGCGCTTCGGCCGCGGCGAGATCGGCTCGCGCGGAATCCGCGGCGGCCTTGGCGCGCTGATAGGTCTGCTGGGACACGGCGCCGGTGCCGATCAGGCCGCGGTAACGCTGCTCGTCGGCGGCGGCGTCGACCAGATGCGCCTTGGCCGCGGCGACGGCCTGGGTGTCGGCGGTGATGGCGAGCGCGAAATCGGTGCGATCGATCCGCATCAGGATCTGGCCGCGTTTCACTTCGGCGCCGGTATCGACCAGACGCTCGATGATCTTGCCGGGGACCCGGAAGCCGAGATCGCTCTGCACCCGCGCCGAGACCAGCCCGGTGAAACTGCGCTCGACCTGAGCCGCGGGCCGCGCCGCGGCCATCAACACCAGCGGCGGATCGAGACGTGCGTCCTTCTCCTCATGCCGGCAGGCGGAGAGCGCGAGTGCCACAAGCACGGCCAAAATTGCGAAACGACCGGACGCCCGGTTCGCTCGATCACCACGATAACCGGCTGCGCCGCCCGAAATCCCACCCGCCATCTTACTCTCCGTGTCACCGTCTCGCCGCCCATTCGGATGACGATCAACATCTATCTTGCAATTAGATGTCATTCATCATATTCTTTGTCAAGCAACGAAACTGGAGAGCCCCAATGAGGGTCAGCCGCGAGAAGTTTACCGAGACCCGAGCCCGCATCCTCGATACCGCGGCCAAGCTGTTCCGCGAGAAGGGCTTCGACGGCATCGGCCTCGCCGACATCATGAAGGCCGCCGGGCTCACCCATGGTGGCTTCTATAAGCATTTCGACTCCAAGGACGATCTCGAAGCCTGCGCGACGAGCCTCGTCATGGAGAAGGCGGCCGCGAATTGGCGCCGGATCGCCGCGGGCGGAGAACCGCGGCAATTAGACAATTTCGTCGAGAATTACCTGACACCCCAGCATCGCGATAATATGGGAGGCGGCTGCGTCCTCGCGGCGCTCGGAGCAGATGTCGCCCGCCAGAGCCCTCGCGTGCGGTCGGCATTCGCCGATGGCCTCGACGATATGCTCGAGCAGATGGCAATGACCGCGCCCGGCGGCACCCCGGAGGCCCGGCGGCAAAACGCGATCGCCATCATCGCCGAATTGGTCGGCGGCTTGATCCTGGCCCGCGCCGTCGACGATCCCGACTTCTCCCGCGAAATCCTGGCCGCCACCTCGCACGATCTCTCGGGCGGCGGCGAGCGCGGCCCCAACACCGACGAGTAAACCCATGTCCGGAAATACATCCCGTCTGGCGGCGTTCGCGGCCACACTCCTCCTCGGCACCGGCCTCGCCGCCTGCACGGTCGGCCCCGATTATCACGCGCCCTCGGTAACGCTCGCGACCTTCCCCGGCACGACCGCGGTCGCCGCCCGCAAGACCGCGGTCGCGGCGCCGCCGCTCGATCGTTGGTGGCTCGGCTTCCACGACCCTGAACTAACCCGGATCGTCCAGCGCGCCCTCGACCAGAACCTCGACCTCGCCGCGTCGCTGGCCCGTGTCCAGCAATCGCGCGCCGTCGCGCAGGAGGCGGGTGCCGAGTTGTTGCCGACCTTCGACCTCGCCGCCCAGGGCTCGGCACAGCATCAATCGCTGCAGAGCCCCATCGGCAAGATCGCCAGCGGTTTTCCCGGCTATAACCGCGACCAGCGCCTCTATGATGTCGGCGCCTCGGCCAGTTGGGAGATCGATCTGTTCGGCGGTTTGCGGCGCGAGGAGAACGCGGCCCGGGCCGAGCTGCAGGTCGCCGAGGCCGATCGCCTCGGCACCCGCGTCAGCGTCGCCGCCGACGCCGCAGACGCCTATTTCCAGATTCGCGGCTATCAGAACCGCCTCGCCGTCACCCGCAACCAGATCGACGTCAACAGCCACCTGCTGAAACTGGTGAAACTGCAACTCGGCAATGGTCTCGCCAGCGAGCGCGAGGTCGCGCAATCGGAAGCCCTGGTCAAGCAGGCGCAGGCGAGCCTGCCGCCGCTGCAGATCGCGCTCGACGCCCAGCTCAATCGCCTCGACGTGTTGATGGGGGTGCAGCCCGGCAGTTATGCCGGCGAACTCACTATCGTCACGGCGATCCCGGCGCTGCCGGCGATCGGCGCCGAGGACCGGCCCGTGGACGTGTTACGTCGGCGTCCCGATATCGCCGCCGCCGAACGCCGCCTCGCCGCCGCCAATGAGCGGATCGGCGCCGCGATATCGGACTACTACCCTAAGATTTCGCTCTCCGGCGCGCTCGGCTTCGACAGCCTCGGCAGCAATCATCTGTTCACGGCCGGCGCCTTCGAGCCGATCGGCACCGGCGCGCTGCGCTGGCGCCTGTTCGATTTCGGCAAGATCGACGCCGAGGTCGCGCAAGCCCGCGGCGCCGATGCCGAGGCGCTCGCGCTTTATCGACAAACCGCGCTCAAAGCCGCGGAGGATGTCGACAACGCCTTCACCACCCTGACCCAGACCGAAACCCATACCCAGGAACTCCAGGACGAGGTTTCGGCCTTGACCCGCGCCCGCGACATGTCGCAGCAATCCTATGAATCGGGAGCGATCCCGCTGACAGACGTGCTCGACGCCGATCGCCAGCTGCTGACCGCGCAGGACGAATTCGCCGCCAGCCGCGCCGATGCCGCCCGCGCCGTCGTCCGCACCTTCCGCGCCATCGGCGGCGGTTGGACGGCGTGATCGGATTAAAACCTCCAGGTTTAGGGGAAGGATCCGGCGGTGTGATAACTCAATGCGTCATCGACGAACCAGATGAGACTGAAAATGCGCCAAACACTTCCGCATGGGTTGCCGCCGAGAGGTCGGTTGGCCCACATGGAGGGCGCAAATTATATATTCTCAAGGTTGCGAAGCGCCGATCATACGTCTAGGTGACGGCCTCTATTCAATTTTCCGAAAGGTTGTTTCGGGAATCTTAAGCCGTAATTCCTTGAGGGCCTCAGAAGATTCGCCCTCTGGAGCTAAGCTAATCATGTCGTCAATTTGGTTTCCTATCAATTGGGCGAAGCATTCCATGTAATAATCTCCACACATA
>CAIUCF010000201.1 GCA_903897565.1 uncultured Rhodospirillales bacterium
CGCCGCGAGGCCGACGGCACGACCCTGGTCTCGCGCATCGCCGAGGGCTTTACCCGCTTCATCTGGGAGGATCGGGAAGGCTACGGGATGACCGAATATATCGAGCGGATCGAAGACGGAAAGCTCGCGGGTTTCCCGCTGTAGGTCAGGCGGCGTCGTGGAAGATGATGCCGAGCGTCCGGCGGGTGCCGCCGCGGAGTTCGGCGACGCCGTGGCGCATCGTGGCCTTTGCCCAGCCTCTGGCGCTCGCGATCGGGCGTTCGCGGACCGGGATGATCGCAGCGTCGCCCTGGGCCAGGGGTACCAGGATCGGGCGCGACTGCATGCGCGCCCGGCCTTCGACGAGAATCAGCTCGCCGCCGGTGAAATCCGCGGCCGGTCGGTCGAGCAGCACCACGATCTGCAGCGGAAAAGCGAGCGGGCCGTAGAGGTCCTGATGGAGTCGGTTGTAGTCCCCCGGGCCGTAGCGCAGCAGCAAGGGCGTCGGCCGTGACTGGCCGGCCGCGGCGCATAGCGCCGCGAGTTCGCAATGCTCCATCGGCCAGCGCCGCTCCTCAGCAAGCCGCGCTGCCCAGTCGTTGGCGATCCCGGCCAGCACCGGGTAGAGGCCTTCGCGCAGCGCCTGGACGGGATCCGGCAGGGGCCGTGCAAAGTAGCGGTATTCGCCCTGGCCGTAACCGTGACGCGCCATCACCACGGTCGACCGGAACCGCAAATCGGGAGCGTCATAAAGTTCGGCCATCGCGTCGCAGTCTGCCCGGGACAGCAGGCTGGGGATGACGGCGTAGCCGTCGCGGTCGAGCGCGGCAGTCGTGGATGCGGGGTCGATAGCGGTGCGAGGGTCGCGCATGCGGGGCTCCAGCGGTGGGTCAGCGGCGCCATGATGGCGCAGCGCCCTGCGGCCATGCGCTCCGTTCCTTGCTGTCCATCTTCCTCTCAGTGCGCGAGGCCGCGGCCGGATTGGCCGATCCAGCGCGCCAAAGTCGCATAGAGGGACACCCGATCGAGCGGCTTGGCCATATAGTCGTTCATCCCGGCCGCCAGACACAGCGCGCGATCCTCTTTCATCGCATTGGCGGTCATCGCGACGATGGGAAGGCCCTCGCCCGCCGGCAGCTCGCGGATCTGACGGGTCGCCGACAATCCGTCGAGCGTCGGCATCTGCACATCCATCAGGACCAGATCGTAATGTCGGTTCTGAACGGCGGCGATGGCCTCGAGGCCATCGGCGGCGAGGTCGTAGGTATAGCCGCCGGCCGCGAGGAACGCGGAGACGACGGTGGCGTTGATCCGGTTGTCCTCGGCGACCAGGATATGCCCCGATCCCGACCCCGAGACCGCCGCCGGCTCCCGCTCGCGTTGGACCGGCAGCATCGGCGCAGGTTCGGCCACGGGTGCCCGGGGCAGCACCAGTTCGAACCAGAAGACCGATCCTGACGGCGAATTGGCTTCGACGCCGATCGCGCCGTCCATCAGTTCGAGCAGCCGCTTGGAAATGCTTAAGCCCAGACCGGTGCCGCCGAAGCGGCGGGTGATGGTGCTGTCGAGCTGCTCGAAGGGATTGAATAATTTCGAGCGTGCCGCCTCGGGTATGCCGATCCCGCTATCCCGGACCTCGATCCGCAGGCGGGCCTCGCCGGTCTCGAGCGTCGATCCCGTCGCGACGATGGTGACGGCGCCGCTTTCGGTAAATTTGATCGCATTGGAGACCAGGTTCAGCAGGACCTGACGCAGGATCGCGGAGTCGCCCTGGAACAAACCGGGGCGCGGCACCGCGATCTCCGCCGTCAGGGCGAGCCCCTTGGCCTCGGCTGCGGGCGAGAAAGCGGTGACCGATTGCTCGATCAATTCCTGAAGATCGAAGCTCGCGATCTCGAGCGAGAGCTTGCCGGCTTCGAGTTTCGAGAGATCGAGGATCGAGTCCATGATCCGCAGCAGCGCGCCCGAGGAATCATGGATCGTATCGGCATAGAAGCGCTGGCGCGGCGTCAGCTCGCTGTCGCGCAACAGCTGGTTCATGCCGATGATGCCGTTCATCGGCGTGCGGATTTCGTGGCTCATCATCGCCAGGAAGTTCGACTTCGCCAGGTTGGCCTGCTCGGCGCGATGTTTTTCCTCTTTCAGCTGCGCATTCAGGGCATGGGTCTCGGTGACGTCCCATAGCGTGCCGAGAACGTTGAGGGGCCGGCCTTGCGCATCGGAGATCAACCCGGCACGGGTCTCAAGGTGACGAATTGTGCCATCGGGCCGCGCGATTCGGAATTCGGATTCGAGATGGCTGCCGGCGATGCACCGCTCGACCGCGAGTTCAAAGCGCTCGCGGTCTTCCGGGACGACGATCGCCCACCACGCCGCGGCTTCCGGTTCAACCGTAGTGCCGCCAAGTCCGCAGATCTGGCGGGTGACCCCGTCCGTGGAGATGGCGCCGTCGATGCACGAGATTTCCCAGATTCCGACGCGTCCGGCCTGGGTAGCGGCGATCAGGCGATTATTGGCGTCGAGCAGGCGGCGCTGGGCGACCTTGATCTCGTTGGTGTCCTGGACGACGCCGAACAGCCCCGTGACGCGCCCGGCAGCGTCGAACTGGCATTGGGCGTATTCGGAAACCTCATGAACGGAGCCGTCATTGTGCAGCATGCGGCCTTCGAAGGAAAAGCCGACGCCGGATTCAAGCGAGGTCTCGATGCATTCCCGGTGGCGCGGTCGGTCCGCCGGATGCCAGATGCGGACGCCGGTGAGGACCGTCGGCCGGCCATTGCCGATCGGCAGGCCCTGGATCCGGTACATGCCCTCGGACCATTCGAGCTGCGGATTGACCGCGTCGAAATGCCAGGTGCCGATCGTCGCCAGGCGTTCGCCGAGCGCCAGCAGCCGGTTGGACTCCTCGAGCTCCTGCTTGGCCGCCCGAGCCGCCGCTTCCGAACCCTTGCGCAGCGTGATGTCACGCGCGGTGACGACGGCGCCGACGATGCTGCCGTCGTCACCGCGGATCGGCGCAAAGCTGTAGCAGGCATCCCATCGATCGCCGGTATCGAGGCGCTTCACGACGCAGTCGATATTCGCCATGGTCTCGCCGCGCAGAGCCCGCGGGACGGCCCAGTCCGCGGGAGCAATCATTTCCCCGGAGTCTGCGTATACCTCCATCAGTTTCGGGTATTCGGCGAAGCGGGCGGCTGCAGCTTCGCGACTATCGAAACGATGGAAGGTTGCGAAGGCGGCGTTGATATCGACGAGCCTGCCCTTCTCGTCGGTGACCAGGAGGGCGTCGCTGATGCTCGCCAGGGCGGCCCAGAGTCGGCTCTCACCCGGGTTGATCTCGAGAGTCGAGCCTGCGGGACGCGTCGTAGCTGCCGTGGCGGGGTTGCTGATATCGGTGGGTTTGGAAGCGAGCATCTCAATCTTCATGGGGCGACCCCAAGTCCTGCAGCTCTGGCGGCGGCTTTACCGGGAACGATCCCAGGCATGGAACGGCTGCCACACAGGATGGCGCGGGAGCCTTAAATTTACGGTAAAGAAAGTGCGGGCCGAGATGATGTCGGCAGCCACCGCGCGAGAGTGGCATAGACCGTCTTGGTATCGAGCGGCTTTGCCATGTAGTCGTCCATGCCGGCCTCGCGGCAGCGCGTCTCGTCGTCCTTCATCGCGTTCGCGGTCATCGCGATGATCGGTAGGCGCGGTCCGTTCTCTTCCCGCAGGCGGATTTCCCGGGTCGCCGACAGCCCGTCGAGGCGCGGCATCTGGACATCCATCAGGACGAGGTCATAGCGCGTCGCTTCCAAGGCTTCGAGTGCCAGGACGCCATCGCCGGCGACATCGTAGGTATAGCCGCCCGCCGTCAGGAAGGCACCGACGACCAGCGCATTGATCCGGTTGTCCTCGACGATCAGGATATGGGCGGCACTACCGATCGGCGTCGGTGGTTCCGGGTCGGCCGGGGCCGGTGCGGGCGTGTTCGCGCGTGGCAGGTCGAGTTCGAGCGAGAAGATCGAGCCGCCGCCGGGATTTGCCGCCACCATGATCTCTCCCTGCATCAGCGCCGCCAGGCGCTTGCAGATGCTGAGGCCCAGACCGGTGCCGCCGAAGCGACGGGTGATGGTATTGTCGGCCTGCTCGAACGGCTGGAACAACCTGCTGCGAATGTCCTCGGCGATCCCGATGCCGGTATCCCTGACCTCGATCCGCAGACGCGTGGCCGCGGGCCGGTCGTCCGTTGCGATCGCGATGGTGACGCCGCCGCGTTCGGTGAACTTGATCGCGTTCGACAACAAGTTCAGGACGATCTGGCGGATCAGGGCGGCATCGCCCACGAAGCTGGCCGGGCCGGCATTCGAGAATTCGACGCTTAGGGTCAGGTTCTTGGCGTGAGCGCCCGGGGTGAACGCGGTGATCGCGCGATCGATCCCCTCGCGGAGATCGAATGGCGCTGCGCTGAGGGCGACCTTGCCGGCTTCGAGCTTCGAAAGATCGAGGATACTGTCGATGATCTTGAGCAGCGAGGCCGAGGAATCGCGGATCGTCTCCGCGTAGAGCTGCTGGCGTGGCGTCAGGTCGGAGTTGAGCAGCATTTCGTTCATCCCCATGACGCCGTTCATCGGCGTCCGGATCTCGTGGCTCATCATCGCCAGGAAATTCGATTTGGCCTGATTGGCCTGCTCGGCGCGAAGCTTCTCCTCCTTCAGGAGTTGGTTGAGGTTGTGTGTTTCGGTGATGTCCCAGGTCGTGCCGAGAACCTTGAGCGGTCGCCCGTCGCCGGCGCGGATCAGTCGC
>CAIUCF010000202.1 GCA_903897565.1 uncultured Rhodospirillales bacterium
CAGAGCCGGGTCGATTTCTCCAATGGCGTCAATCTGTTCGGCTATGATCTCTCGGCCTATCCGCTCGACGGCCCGCTGCCCGATCTGCCGGAGCAAGACAACAGCAAGGGCCGCATCCAGCAGCTGACGGCGCTGGCCCGCCGCGAGAACCTCACCATCCGTCAGCTCTATCTGCGCTTCCACGTCACCCGAGGCCATCGCGTCATCACGGGTACCCCAGCCCATGTCGCCGACCAGATCGAGGATTGGTTTACCGCCGGCGTCGCCGACGGCTTCAACCTGATCCCGCCGATCATGCCGGGCAGTCTCGAGGATTTCGTCAATCTCGTGATCCCGGAACTGCAGCGGCGAGAGCTGTTCCGGAAGGAATATGAGGGTACGACGCTGCGTGAACATCTCGGGCTGCCGCGGCCGGAAAATCGGGCGGTTGCCTTGCGCCGCTCGGCCTGATCGGACCCAAGGAAAAGCCCCTTCCGGTTATCCGGAAGGGGCTTTTTTCGTGTCTTCCTGTTCCCCCAGGTCTATCCGGCCTTGAGATCGTCAAGGGTTGGGTAGTCGATATAGCCGCGGGCGTCGCGACCATAGAATGACGCGGTAACCGGGGTATTGAGGGCGCTGCTGTGGCGGAAGCGCGCCGGGAGGTCGGGATTGGCGATGAACAACCTGCCGAAGCCGACGAGATCGGCGCGCCCCTCCGCGAGTGCCTGCTCGGCGCTCGCCTGATCATAGTCGCCACAGACGATCAACGGCCCGCGGAAGGCGGTGCGTAGCGCAGCCGAGAGACGATCCGCGGGTGGCGTCAGAGCAGATTCCACCAGATGGATATAGGCGATTCGCCGCGTCCCGAGCAACTCGGCCACCGTTGAGAAGGTCCGGGCCGGGTTGGAGTCCACGATGCCGTCGCCGCCGAAATGGGGCGACAACCTGACGCCGATGCGGGCCGTGCCTAGAACACCGCCGATGGCATCGACGATCTCGAGGAGGAAGCGGGCGCGATTCTCGGCACTGCCGCCATATTGATCGGTGCGCCTGTTGGTGCCGTCGCGCAGGAACTGGTCGACGAGCAGGGCGCTGGCGCCATGGATCTCGACGCCGTCGAAACCGGCGTCGCGGGCGTTGACCGCCGCCTGGCGATACTCGGCAACCACGCGGGCGATGTCATCGACAGTGAGGGCACGCGGGACGGCGAAGATCTCGCGGCCTTCGCGAGTCTCGAGAAAGCCCTCTGCGGCGATCGCGGAGGGCGCAATCGGCGCCTGTCCGGGCGGCAGGCGGGAGGCGAGGACGCGGCGGCCGTGATGGCTCAGCTGCTGGAAGATACGGCCCCCGGCAGCATGGACCGCTTCGGCGACGCGACGCCAGCCGGCGACCTGGATGGCGTTGTGGATCGCCGTCGAACCCGGCCGGCTGATGCTGAACGGCGAGACCTGCGCGCCTTCGGCGATGATCAGCCCGGCGTCGGCGCGCTGGCGGTAATATGTTGCCATCAGCGCCGTCGGTGCGCGCTGATCATCGGCGCGGGTCCGGCCCATGGGCGGCATGACGAGGCGATTGGGAAGGTCGAGGGCGCCGATGCGGATCGGCTCGAACAGGCTCATGGCGGGTCCCCTGGAGTTGGTCGAATTCCGGACAAAAAAAGACGGCTGCCGCGACAATGTCGACGGCAGCCGCCAGGCGGGAGGACGCTAGAAGAACTTCGAGGTGACGGAGACGAAGAAGCTGCGCGGCTGGCCGTTGTAGACGGCGTTGGCGCCGAAACCATTCTGGAGCCGCAGGATCGTGTAATGCTGGTCGAGCAGGTTGAGCACCGAGAACTGAATAGAGGTCTGGCTCTTGTCGGTTGGGTACCAGGTCAGGCTGGTGTTGACGAGGGCATAGGCCGTCTGGGTCTGCTGATCGACGAAGCCGGCAGCGTTCGCCTTCGACTGGGTCGTAGCCGTCGGGTAGTAGTAGAACTTCGAGCGGAAATTGACGTCGCCGGCATAGATCAGATTGCCACCGAACGGCAGGTCCTGATTGTAGGAAGCATAGACCGAGGTCGTGA
>CAIUCF010000203.1 GCA_903897565.1 uncultured Rhodospirillales bacterium
CGAAGACATCTCCGGCACCATGGCCTGCCACGGCTCCGTCCGCGCCGGCCGCCGGCTCTCGGCCCCGGAGATGAACGCGCTACTGCGCCAGATGGAGGCAACCCCCCACAGCGGCCAGTGCAATCACGGCCGCCCGACCTATGTCGAGCTGAAGCGGGCGGATATCGAACGGCTGTTCGGGCGGCGGTGATGACGCCACTCCGTCATTGACGGATATCAGGTCGCGCATGATAGCGATGAGATGCTCTTCGAATGGGATGAAGCTAAGAGTATCCGGGACGCCGTCGAGCGAGGCCTCCCATTCGAGGTCGCTGTTGCCTTGTTCGATGATGTGACGTTGTAAGTGGAAGACACCCGGCAGGATTATGGCGAAGTCAGGATACGGGCGAGCGGGGTGGCGCACGACGTCTACTTGGTCTGCGTCTACACCGATCGCGGCGATATTCGGCGGATCATCCGTCTTCGTATTGCGGGCAGAAAGGAACGAGATGACTATCGTGAGGCGTACCCGGACTGGTATCGACCTGTTGAAAGTCGACTGGACGGCGCTCGCAGCGACGAACGACGAGGAAATCGCGCAGCAGGCCGCATCCGATCCGGACACGGCGCCGATTTTCACGACTAACGAGCTAAAGCAGGCTCGTCGCGTCCTGCCGCCCACCCTCGCTGAAGACGTGCGTGCCATCCGCCGTCACCTTGGCCTCAGCCAGCAGCAATTCGCGATTCGGTTCGGCTTTACCGTTGAGACGATACGCAATTATGAGCAAGGGCATCGCCGACCGACGGGGCCGGCGCGGGTTCTGCTGAGAATCATCGCGACCAATCCTGACGCGGTCGTCAGAGCGCTGGCGTCGTAAGCGCGTCGAGATATGGCGCCGATGAACTCTGACATCGTCCGCCTCCTAGACGCCGTATCGCCGTTCATGTTTCTTGTGGCGCTCGGCACCGCCCCAATTTCTGTCGTCAATTGGATTCGTTATGTTCGCAAGAGAAAGACCCTCGGCACTACCTGCGCTGACTTTCCGGTAGTTAGCGTCTCGTTGTTCCTCGTTCCCCTGTTGGTGTTCATGCTAATCACGAGCGTGATATCTGAGGTCGCGTTGAATCAGACGCGGTCGTATTTGCTAGACGTTCGAAATCCCACCATCTCCGCCAACGGCGAACCTGTTTCGAACGTGACGCCTGTGCTGGTCGCTCTCCGCTCCATCACCTATGTGCCTAGCCACCATAGCCATCCCACTCGACACATATGGCTTGATGTTAACAGTAGCGCGGGGAAACTCACTTTGGACCTGGGACGAGATTCCGCTAACCCCCGGGAGTATTGGGTATTCTTTCCCGCCTATAGAACGACGGCGGTTAATGAGATTGATCGCATTGTTACCGACGCGTTTGATAAATACTAATAACGCCACCTAAACTTGCCGATTGAACCGCTCGATCGCGATCCCTACGGCCTCGACATCGTCGTAGACGTCGAGTTTCTCGACCTCGACCTTGGCGGAGCGGATGCGGGGATCGTTGAAGCAGAGTTCGGCGATGCGTTCGGCCAAGGTCTCGATCAGGCGGACATGGCCGGCGATCGCCAGGCGGCGGACGGCCGAGATGATCTCGTCGTAGCAGACGACGTTGCGGAGATCGTCGGCGATGTCCGGGATCGATTCCTGGACGGCGAGATCGAGATTGATGCGGACGCGCTGGGTGCGGCCGTGTTCATGGGCGTGGACGCCGATATGGCAGGGCAGGACGAAATTCTTGACCAGCACATGGCGCAGGCTCATGCCCGGCGCGGGCGGCGTGCCCGCGGTCACCGACGGGTCGGCTAGATCGATACTCTTCGTCACCATCACGCATACTCCCGAAGGCGGCGTCACTATCGTCGCGACGCGGCCTGCGATTCAAGTCTCTTGCGCTGCATTGCAGAAACCCGCGCTCAGCGACCCTTGCGCCGTCGCCCAGCCGGCTTGGGCGCGGTGCTCGCCTGTCGAGGCGCCGGCCGGCTGGACTCGATGGCGACCGGCACGCCGAGATCGTTCTGCTCCAGCCGCCGGATTTCATCGCGCAGTCGGGCGGCTTCCTCAAATTCGAGATTACCGGCGGCCGCGCGCATGCGCTTCTCGAGGTCGGCGATCACGGCCTTGAGGTTCGAGCCGGAATAATGCGGTGCCGCATCCGGGCCGATCTGCACCGTGACGTGATCCTGCTCGTAGACCGAGTTCATGATGTCGGCGATGCCGCGCTTGACGCTCTCCGGCGTGATGCCGTGCTCGAGATTATAGGCGCGCTGCTTCTCGCGCCGGCGCGAGCACTCGTCGATCGCCGCGACCAGGCTGTTGGTCATGCGATCGGCATAGAGGATGGCGCGGCCGTCGACATTGCGGGCGGCGCGGCCGATGGTCTGGATCAGCGAAGTCCGCGAGCGGAGATAGCCTTCCTTGTCGGCGTCGAGGATCGCGACCAGCGCGCATTCCGGGATATCGAGACCCTCACGCAACAGGTTGATGCCGATCAGGATATCGAACACCCCCAAGCGAAGATCGCGAATGATCTCGATCCGCTCCAGGGTGTCGACGTCGGAATGCAGGTAGCGGACCCGCAAGCCGGCCTCATGCATGTATTCGGTCAGCGCCTCTGCCATCTTCTTGGTCAGGGTCGTCACCAGCACGCGGTAGCCCGATTGCGCCACCTTGCGGCATTCGGCGAGGAGATCGTCGACCTGGGTGTCGATCGGACGAATGATGATCTCGGGATCGATCAGCCCGGTCGGGCGCACCACCTGCTCAATGAAGACGCCGCCGGTCTGCTCCAACTCCCAGGGACCCGGCGTGGCGGACACGAACACGGTCTGGCCGCGCATCTGCTCCCATTCCTCGAACTTGAGCGGGCGGTTGTCCTTGGCCGAGGGCAGGCGGAAGCCGTATTCCGAGAGGGTGGTCTTGCGTACCACGTCGCCGCGATACATGCCGCCGAGCTGCGGCACGGTGACGTGGCTCTCGTCGACGATGACGAGCGCGTCTTCCGGCAGGTATTCGAACAGGGTAGGCGGCGGCTCGCCGGGTTTGCGGCCGGTGAGGTAGCGGGAGTAGTTCTCGATCCCGGCGCAGCTGCCCGTCGCCTGCATCATCTCGATATCGAAAGTCGTGCGCTGCTCAAGCCGTTGATATTCGAGCAGGCGATTGGCGGCCTCGTATTCGGCGAGGCGGATCTTGAGATCGGCTTTGATCTGCTCGATCGCCTGCTGCATCGTCGGCCCGGGGGTCACGTAATGGCTGTTGGCGTAGATCTTGACGCTGTCGAGCACCGCGACCTTCTCTCCGGTCAGCGGGTCGATCTCGTGGATCGCCTCCAACTCGTCGCCGAACAGCGACAGCCGCCAGGCGCGATCCTCGTAATGCGCCGGGAAGATTTCGACGGTATCGCCGCGCACCCGGAAGGCGCCGCGCTGGAAGCCGATATCGTTGCGCTTGTAATGCAGCTCGACCAATTGCCCGAGCAGGAGATTGCGGTCGATCATCATCCCGGTCTTGAGCTCGACGATCATGCGCGAATAGGTCTCGGGCGAGCCGATACCGTAGATGCAGGACACGCTGGCGACGATGATGACGTCGCGGCGCTCCAGCAGCGACCGCGTCGCGGCGTGGCGCATGCGGTCGATCTGCTCGTTGATCGCGCTTTCTTTCTCGATGAAGGTGTCGGTGCGTGGGACGTAGGCTTCGGGCTGGTAGTAGTCGTAATAGGAGACGAAATACTCGACCGCGTTTTCCGGGAAGAACGACTTCATCTCGGCGTAGAGCTGCGCCGCCAGGGTCTTGTTCGGCGCGAGGACGAGGGCAGGGCGCTGCACCCGCTGGATGGTGTGGGCAATGGTGAAGGTCTTGCCCGATCCGGTGACGCCGAGGAGGACCTGGTTGCGCTCGTGGCGGTTGATGCTCTCGACCAGATCCTCGATTGCCTGCGGCTGGTCGCCGGCCGGCTCGAACTCGGAATGGATCTTGAAGGGAGCGCCGGTGCCGGGCGCGGGTTTGACGAGGGGGTAGAGGAGAAGCGGATCCATCCTTCCAAGATAGGGAGAACGGGGTCCCGATGCCAGTGGCGCGACCGCAGAACCGGGCAGGGGTATCGCGATTTCCGGGGAGTTGGCCCATGTCTTGCGTCGCGCTCGTGGCCACGATCAACCTCAGAGCCGAGGGCTCGGCCCGGGAGTGATGCCATGCCTGAAGATTTCGCCGCAGATGCCGTGGCGGCGCCGAAGCGCGCGGCATATTGGAGCGATGCCGTCAGCCAGTCGTTGTTCCCGATGACGGCGATTTTGCCCGAGCCTGCGCATTTTTCCGGCATGATTCGGCATTGGCCGATGGGTTGCGGGGCGCTGTCGTACTTCCGCACCGGCGCCGTGCAGTACCGGCGCGAGCGCGAGCATCTCGGGCCCGAAGACCGCGACGACGTCCTCATCACCCTGTCGTGCCGATCGGAGATCGAACTCGTCCAGAACGCCACCACGCTACGCTGCAAGGGCAATCAGCTGGTGATCGAGCGCGGCGACGCGCCCTCGGTATTTTCCCAGGATCAGGACAACGCCATGCTGGTGCTCAAGGCGCCGATCGCGGCCCTGCGCCAGCGATCCCGGGCGGTCGATCGCGCCTGGCCGCGGGTGTTCGATGCCCGGCAGGGCGTCGGGGGCCTGCTCGCGGATACCATGAAGGCCCTGCCGAGGCGGCTCGACGGGGTCGGGAACTCCGCCCGCGACGGTATCCTCAATTACACGCTCGACCTGCTGGCTCTGGTCATGGAGGGGGACGAGCAGGCGCTCGGCAGCTGTTCCGCGACCATCAGCGCCGGACATCTCAGCCGTGCCGAGCGTTTCATCCGCCTCAACCTGACCGATTTCGATTTGTCGCCGATGCGGGTCGCCGAGGCCTGTGGAATCTCGACGCGCTATCTACATCAGCTGTTTCACGGCACCGGGAATTCCGTTTCGCGCTGGATCCGCGAGGCGCGTCTGGCGCGGTGTCACGAGCAGTTGCAGGACACCCAATGCCGGGAAAGCATCGCCGAGATCGCCTATCGCTCGGGCTTTGCCGATCCCGCGATGTTCAGCCGGCATTTCAAGACGCTCTATGGCTACACGGCGCAGGAAGCCCGGGTGCGGGCGGCGCAGAAGGGCTGAGACCCCGGCGGCTTGTCGATCGCAGCGCGGATTCATGTCGATCCGTGCACTCGGGCTGCGGGCGGCTTGGCAGGGATCGTGAGCCTCGACACTCTCCGACGCAACCGCAACGCATTCTCGGAGTCATTCGATGACCAAGCAATTTCATCTCGGCTGGTTCACCAACTTCACCGCCGACGAGTGGAATACCCCGTTCGGCAATGGCGGCTCGCCCTGGGACGGCCGGCTCTACGTCGAGGCGGCCCAGGCGCTGGAGCGGGCGTGCTTCGACTACATCATGCTCGAAGACAAGCTGATGGTCTCGGAGGCCTATGGCGGCACCTCGGAAGTCTATCTCAAGCATGCGCTCGGCATGGTGCCTAAGCACGACCCGGCGCCGCTGGCAGCGATCATCGCCGCCGCGACCACGCGGCTCGGCGTCGTCGCGACGATGTCGACGATGGCCTATCCGCCGTTTCTGCTGGCGCGGCTGTGCAGCACGATCGACCATATCTCCGGCGGCCGCTTCGGCTGGAACATCGTCACCAGCGCCGAGAACAGCTCGGCCCAGAATTTCGGTCTCGACCAGCTGCCGCCGCGCGAGCTGCGCTACGAGATGGCCGATGAGTATATGGATCTCGTCTACAGGCTCTGGGATTCCTGGGCGCCCGACGCGATCGTCATGGATCGCGAGACCGCGACTTATGCCGATTTCCGCAAGGTCAACACGATCAATTTCGAAGGCAAATACTTCAAATCCCGCGGGCCGCTGAATACGGTGCGGCCACCCCAGGGCCGCCCGGCGCTGGTGCAGGCAGGCGGCTCGCCAAAGGGCCGCGACTTCGCCGCCAAGCACGCCGATTCGATCATCGCCGTCAGCAACGGCCTGCCGGCGATGAAGGCCTATCGCGAGGATATCCGCGCCCGCGCCGCCGCCCATGGCCGCGATCCCGACGACGTCAAGGTGATGTTCCTGGTCAGCCCGGTGCTCGGCGAGACCGAGGACGAGGCCCGCGAGAAGCACCACCGCATGGTCACCGCGCCCGATTTTCTCGAACGCTGCCTCGCACTGATCTCGGCGATTACCGATATCGACTTCAAGAAATACCCGCTCGACAAGCCGTTGCCGGAGCGGCTCGTGACCAATGGCGAGCAGGGCTCGCTCGATATGTTCCAGCAATGGGGCAGCGGCAAGACGCTTGGGGAACTCGTGACCGAATCTTCGGGCGGCATCGTCGCCTCGATCGAGTTGATCGGCACACCGGACTCCGTCGCCGATATGATGGGCGACGCGATGGCCGAAATCGGGGGCGACGGTTTCCTCATCACCACGCCGACCCAGGCGATCAGCCGCCGTTGCATCATCGAGGTCACGGACGGGTTAGTGCCGGCGCTGCAGCGACGCGGCCTGGTCAGGCGGAGTTACGGCCAGGCGCAGTTGCGCTCGACCTTGCGGGAGTTCTGATCGCAGGGGCGGGGGTCGGTCCGACGCACGCGCCCATCTCCTGTCGGTTTATGGAGTAAATCTCCATATTTCCGTGCTTGTCGGCATTTGCGGATCGAGGCATATAGGTAGCTACCTACGTTGGTCTTCAGAAGGACCTAATCCTGGATAGTCGGTTCGGCCGCAACAGGTTAGACTTCCGCGTTGGAGGTCGCATCCCTCGGGACGCGATTCGATCGGTGAATTCATTCCTCGGTCTGTTCCTGTTTTTGTGTATTCAGAACCTTTTGCGGAGTCATTCCATGACGAACCTTCGTTCCAGCCTCTCGGCTCTTGCTGTATTCGGCGCGGTCCTCGGCACGTCTTCTGCCGCCCATGCGACCCCCGTCCCGAGCGTCGTCTCCTATAACGATGTCGGCTTCGGTAACCTGTCCGGTTACAACCCATTCAACATCATCGACAATCAAACCGCCGGCCTGACGATCAGCCTGAAGCAGACCTCGCCCGGTCTGGTCACGACCGATATCGTCGCCGAGACGCTGAACAGCAAGCCATTCACCCTCAATCAGCGTGGCAAGCAGACCGGCACCGCCGGTGGCAGCTACCTCGCCGGCTTCACCTTCAACCTCGGTGTGCCGTCCTATATCCAGTACGTACCGAGCTCGACCGGCGAGACCTGGACCTGGACGAAGGGCGCGCCGAGCCTGGTTGGTGGCGTGGTGACCGCGGGTCCGCAGATCGGTGCGACGGACCTGTCGCATTTCGCGCTGCTCCCGGCCGGCAAGTACACGCTGCTGTTCTCCGGCGTCGTCGATCTCGCCCTCAATGGCACGACCTCGTTCGGTGGCGAGATCTCGACCGTCCCGCTCCCGGGTTCGCTCGTGATGTTCGGCTCGGCGCTGATCGGCCTCACCGCCTTCGGCGCTCGCCGCCGCAAGACGATCATCGCCTAATTTCGGTCCTGTCGCCGGTCCCCTCGCGGGGCCGGCACCGACCAAGCGCCTGAAAAGACCCTCGTTGCCTCGAGCAACGAGGGTTTTTTTATGTCCGCCAGACCGGGTCAAGTCGACGCGAGCATGATAGCCTGGAGCAAACGGCGAACCGACCGAAGGGAAGGGTGACGATGTTTGAGGGATTTGTCCGCAAGACGGCGCGTATCGACGGGATCGACATTGCCTATGTGGTCGGGGGCGAGGGGCCGCCCGTTTTGCTCCTGCACGGTTATCCGCAGTGCATGGCGTTATGGGCGCGGGTGGCCCCGCAGCTGGCCGAACGCTTTACCGTCGTCTGCGCCGACCTCCGCGGCTATGGCGATTCGGCCAAGCCGGTCTGCCAGCCCGATCGTTCGACCTATTCGTTCCGGGCGCTTGCCGGGGACCAGGTCGGGCTCATGCGCCATCTCGGGTTCGACCGCTTCCATCTCGTCGGCCATGATCGCGGCGCGCGCACCAGTCACCGTTTGGCGCTCGACCATCCCGACAGCGTCCTCAGCCTGACGGTCATGGACATCGTCCCGACCCACGCGATGTTCATGGAGACCAACCGCGAACTCGCCATGACCTATTACCACTGGTATTTCCTGGCGCAGCCGGAGCCGTTCCCCGAACGCCTGATTGGCAATGATCCCGACTTCTTCTTCGAGACCTGCCTGGTCGGTTGGGGCTCGGCCAAGATTGGCGACTTCGATCCCGAACTCCTGGCGGCCTATCGCCGGGCATGGCGCGATCCCGCCATGATCCATGGCTCGTGCTCGGATTATCGCGCCGCGGCCACGATCGACCTGGTTCACGATGAAGCCGATCTCGACCACAAGGTCACGTGCCCGACACTGGTCGTCTACGGCGCCGACGGCGCCATGGCGCGACTGTTCGATCTCGATGCGCAATGGCGTCGCCGCTGCGCCGACGTCACCACGACCTCGCTGCCGGGAGGGCATTTCTTCATCGACCTGCTCCCGAACGAAACCGCGGCGCTGCTGCTCGAGTTCCTCGACCGACAATCCGCGTCGCGATGAAGTCGGGCAGAAGGGCGACTTAGCCCTTCCAGGATGCTATAGAGCGCGGCCCCACCCGACATTCAGGTGTCATGAATCTCCTCGCCGCCCTCGTTCCCAACCTTGCCGGTCTCGCCGATCTGGCGTGCGTCGCACTCGTGGCGATCTGCCTTACCGGCGTCGGGAGGCTTGCGGCGCCGCGGCTGATTCCGGAACTCCAGCTGATGGCAGGGTGGGGCATTCTCTGCCTCGTCCTCACCTTCTGGGGCTGCTTCACGGCTGCAAGTCTGATGTTCCCCGCAGTCCTATTGGGTGTCGCCGGTCTATACGGTGCGGCTGCGGCGTTCCGGCGCCACGACGACGGAATGCGGCGGGTGGCCTGTCTGAGCCTGCCGATCTGGGCGGTCATGGCGAGCGCGGCGCCGAGCCAGGTCGATACCTGGCTCAACCTCTTGCCCAACGCCGCGTATCTCGTTGATCACGGTGTCTTTCCGCGTTTCGACCGGGCGGAGAGCTATTCCTTCATCCCGGTCGCGCCGTACAACACCCAGTTCATCACTTATGCGGCTTCGCTGCTGCGCGGCGCACTCGTCGCGAACGCGATGAGCAGTTTCAACATCCTGCTGCAATGCGCGGCCGGAGCGATGTTGGCCCGGGTGATTGCCGGCGCGGCAGGGCGGATCGGCTGGCGCCACGCTGCACTCGGGCTGCTCTTGGCAATGCCGCTCAACCCCGGCTTTATCCCGCGCGCCTTCTTCGCCATGTACGGCGAGGCACCGATCGCCGTCACCGTCATGGCCGCCGTCTGGCTCGCCGCTGCAGCGCTCGCGGCAACTGAGGAGGCGCGGCGGCGCGATATCCTGGTTGGTCTCGCCTGTGTCCTGGCCGCGCTGGTCAACATCAAGCAATCCTCGATCGGCATGCTCGCGAGCTTCGCCGTGCCGGCGCTGCTGCTGACATGGTAGCGACATGCCGATCGACGGCTTCGGCTTCAGTTCATCGTCACGCTATTGCCGGCGCTCGCGCTCTACGGGGTGTGGCGCTGGTACGCCACGGCGAGCTTCGCCGTCGGCGAATTGAAAGCGCTGCCGCTTTCGCAGTGGAATACGGCGCTGATTCCGGGAATTCTGGGCGGTGTCGCCCATGCCATTGCCCAGAAGGGGCTGTATTTCGCGACGATCCTCGGGCTGCTGCTGGGGACGATATTTCGTCTCCGCCAGGCCAGACCTGGCATCGCGACGGCAATCCTCGTCCTCGCCTCGGCAACGATCCTGTTGGACAACGGCTTCATCATCTTCCCCTATATCGCCCATTTCGAGCCCTCCTGGGCCGTCGACGCGCATTCCTACTTTCGCTACATGGCGCAGCTCTCGCTGCTCGTGATGCTGGGATTGAGCTATCTGCTGCGACCGGTCGCGGTCCGCTGGCTCGCGAATGCGCCGCGGCGGGCGCAGCGGTCCTGGGGGCGCCTGTCCGTCGCCGCGATCATCCTGGCCCCGCTCGTCTTCATTCCCTATCTTCGCTTCGATCGCGAGGCGCCGCAGCCCGAGATCGATGCCATGGTTCGCGCTCTCAAGCCGCAGCTACGAATGGATTCGGCGCTCGCGATCATCGTTCCCGGCGACCGCGACGATATCGCCGGCAGTTTCCTGCGCGGACTAGTACTCTTCCGCGCCCCGCGGCAGGCGTTTCCCCGGGTGACGACCACGATCGCCGCGGACGAGAGTACGCTCGACACGCTCGCACGAGCCGGCTTTCGCCAGGCCTTGCTCAGCTGCTCGGATCTCGCCCCAACTCTCTCCGGATTGCCG
>CAIUCF010000204.1 GCA_903897565.1 uncultured Rhodospirillales bacterium
GACGACCGACAGCAGCACGATCATCAGCGCTTCCGACGATTGAATGAGCGTCGCCTCGGCCGCACCGGCGCCGGCCAGCCCCCAGAGCCCGAGCATATAGGCGAGCCCAGGCTCGAGCACACCTAGCCAGGCGACGCGCAGCACCGCCCCCGGCGCATTCGGCGCCGGTCGCCGCCGCCAAATCACCAACCAGAGACACGCCACGCTGACAGCGAGTTGCACGACCAGCAGCGGCACCGGCGCGAAATCGCCGAGCGCGGCCTTCGACATCACCGTGGCCCCGCCCCAGCACAACGCAGCAAGCGTCGCGTTGACAGCGCCCCGCCGAGTTTGCCCCGCCGCGGGCGAGGTCACGGCGACGCAGCTGCCGCCGACAGGCGGCAGGCTTCCCGCTCGACGGGACAGATCTCCTGCGGGCAATTCGCGAGATCGCAGAACCGGCAGAGACGGTCGCCATCGATCGGGCTGCGGGTTTCCGCGACGATTATCTTCTCCATCAGCCGCGCCAGTTGTCTGGTCTCCGCGTCATCGATATGGCGAGCCACGCCCGCTTTCAGCCCAGCGCGCGGGCCGACACGATCTGCGTCACCCGCCAGCGCGGCACGACCCGCTCGGCCGGGGCGAACAGGTAATCGCGCATGACCCGAGCCGGCGCGTTCATCGTATAGCGGATGTCGCAGACCTTCATGTCGTTCGCTTCGAGCGCGGTGACGATTTCCCCCGGCATGTATTCGCGGCGGTGATAGCCCTCGTTCTCGAACGCGACCGGGGCAAACGACAATTCCGGCGCCTCCAGTACCGATTTCTGCAGGATGAAACGGACGATGTTGCGAAAATTCGCCAGGTTGGGGGTCGTGACGACGAAGGTCCCGCCGGCCTTCAGGAACGGCCGGAACCGGCTGAAATGGCGGCTCGGTGCTTCGGGCACGTGCTCGACCACCTCCGAGCTGAGCACGAGGTCGTAGCGGCCGAGGTCTTGATTCGCTTCGTATTCGAGGATATTGGCCGCGATCGTATCGAAGCCGAAGGCGGCGTGTTGCGCTGCCTGGGCGGCCAGCATGCCGGGAAAGTCGACGATCGTCACATTGGCGTTCAGGACGGTCGTGAGCACGCTTTCGACATAAGCGGCCCCGGCGCCGATCGACAATATCCGTGCGCCGACAGGGAGGTTTCGCGCGCAGGTCGTATAGGTCCGATGGAACCGCGTGGCATGCGCATCGAGATACTCGCGCGCCTGGCGAGTTCGTCCCGCGGAAAGCGGCAGGCAATGTTCGTAGAAATCCTGAAAGTTCACAGAGAGCCTTTATCCGAGCGGGGTACCCCCGATTAAGCACCGGCGACGCGTGTAATATTGGCTGGACTCGCTTCATCACAGACTACGGCCGCAATTTGTCGTTGTCACGTAAATCTCATGATCCGATTAGAGCGAAAATATCGGGCTTACTTTCCCGCGTGCCGGGATAATTCACGCGGCTAAACGGATAAGGCGCCGGGCGCAGCGTCGCAGACGCCGCGGGATCCCGATGCTATACTGGAGCATCGCTTGGGCGCTCGTGTCCGCGAGACATGAATGACCGGCAAGAACTCCAGAAGGGGCGGATATGACCAAGACAGACATCGCAGTCGTTACCGGTGGCGCGAGCGGCATCGGCGCCGGTTGCTGCGCGGCATTGGCACGACAAGGCCGCTTCGTCGTCGTCCTCGATCGCGATCTGCCGCGGGCCGAGCAGGTCGCCCGCGAGGTCGGCGGCCAGGCCGTGTTCGGCGATGTCGGCGACGAGGCCGGCCTCACCGCCGTCGCCGCCTGGATCGAGGAGAATGTCGGGCCGGTCGTCACCCTGGTGAACAGCGCCGGCGTACTGCAGCGCCCGGTCAGCCCGGCCGAGCTCAGCATGGAAGACTGGGATCGCGTCGTCCATATCGACCAGCGCGGCACCTATCTGGCGAGCAAGATTTTCGCCGTCGCCATGATGGCGCGCCGCAACGGCAACATCGTCAATATTGCCTCGACCACCGGCAGCCGCTCGGTGCCGCTGCACGCCTACGCCCCGGCCAAAGCCGCGGTGATCTCGATGACCGCCTGCCTCGCCGCCGAATGGGGTCCGAGCAATATCCGCGTCAATTGCGTCTCCCCGGGGTATACGCGAACGCCCGCGCTGCAGGCGGCGATCGACAAGGGCGAGCGCGACGTCTCGGTCATCCTCAAGAACACCGCGATGGGCCGCATGGTCGAGACCGACGAGGTCGGCAAGGTCGTGGCTTTCCTCGCCTCCTCGGAATCCTCCGCCGTCACCGGCATCAACCTCACCATCGACTGCGGCTGGACCGCCGCCTCGACCTGGGGCACCTATGGTGGCCTGCGCCAGCCGGGGTGAGGCGGGAGAGAGTAAAATCGCCGGGAATACCCCCTATTTCGTCATCGCGAGGAGCTTAGCGACGAAGCAATCCAGAGCGAGCGAAGGCTCTGGATTGCTTCGCTGCGCTCGCAATGACGGAGTGTAGGTTGGGGGTAGGCGAGCCCTCAGGCCCGCTACAACGTCGGCGCCACCACCGGC
>CAIUCF010000205.1 GCA_903897565.1 uncultured Rhodospirillales bacterium
GGCCCCGTCGGACAGTCATAGGCGACGATCGGCAGGCCCGCCCGCAACGCCTCGATAAGCACAAGGGGCAATCCCTCGAAGCGCGAGGAGAGCGCGAAGCCGGTCGCCGCGTCGAGATACGGTCGGATATCCGCCACCTGACCAGGCATCAGAATAACGCCCTCGACCCCGAGTTGCCTTGCCAGATTGACGAGCTCCGGTCTGAGCGGGCCGTCGCCAAGGATCAGCAATCGAGCGGCGCCGGCTAGCTTGGCGTCACTGAAAGCCTTGATCAAACCGGCATGATCCTTCTGCGGCACCATCCGCCCGGCGGTCATGATCACGGGACGATCGAACCATCGCTTACGATCGTCGGGGAGCTGCGGCGTCGGCTCGATCTCGATCAGCGGATTGTAGATGGTGTAGATGCGATTGCGTGGGATGGCGAGATACTGTTCGACCTGGGCGGCAAGTGCCAATGAAACGGCGTGCGCCGCCTCCACGTTACGATACAGGCGTCGCTCCAGTCCAAAGCCGAAATACCGCCGTACCCAGAAGTGATCGGCATTGGCCAGATCGAGATTGTTGTGAACGCTGATGACGAGGCGTAAATCGGGCACAAAGAGCTTGGCAAGACCGGCCATGATCTTGGCGCTATGGACCATGGCGATCATCAAATCGGGCGCGGCGCGCCTGACATACTTGACGAGGTGCGGCAGGCACAGCATCTCGTTGGGTGCGCCAAGGTCGACACGCAGGCGCTTGGCGATAGGGTCGTCGGCCAGCGGCCCTGCCGACCGTGCCACCACCAAGTCTACGTCGTACCCGGCTTGTGAGAGCGAATTGGCGCAAAACAGCGCGACGCGCTCCGCCCCGCCACCCATGAGTGACGGGATGAACACCGCGATTTTGGCCCTCGACATTCACCGCCCCGCTTTTCTTACGCGTCGATCCCGACCCGAACGTTAGCCGACATCCCGCGACTTGCGCCCCTGAAATCTGCCGGGAAGCCCGGGCCTCGCCGGATCAATCGATGACCTGGACCTCGACGTTCACGATCATGCTGCGGAAGGCGTCGGACGCACCGACGAAGCTGCCGCTGACCGGGACCGCTTGGCGGATATCGCGGGCGACGGCCACGGGGATGAGGCAAAACGCCCCGACCGTGCGGTTGGTGGGATCGAAGGTGATCCAACCCGCGCCAGGCAGAAAGATTTCTGCCCAGGCATGGGTGGTGCCGGCGTAGCTGCTCTCGGGGCTGCCCTCCGCGCGGTTGGCGAGATAGCCCGAGACGATGCGGGCGCCGAAGCCGAGATGCCGCGCCGCTTCGATGAACAGCAAGGCGATATCGCGACAGGATCCCCAGCGGCGATCCAGGGTCTCGAGGGGCGCTTGCGTCCCTTCGTCTTCGCGCGCCTGATAGGAGACCCAAGCCAGGATTCCGGCATTGATGTCTTTGAGCAGACTGAGGGTATCGGTCGGATCACTGCGGATGAAGGCGCGTGCCCAGTTCAGGAGCCGGCCATCGGCGTCGGGATGCTGCGGTTGCAGCAAGGCCCCCAGATCAATCCGGTCGTCCTCGCTATAGCTGAATGGATACGAGGTTGCCGAAACCGCGACATCGAACAGCGGCCAGGCTGGCGCGTCGTGTTCCAGCTCGACCTCGCTCTCGACGACCAGGAGATCGGTCGGCTCGGCAAAGAACACGGTCGCGATCGCGTTGCCGAAGACGTCATGGGCCCAGGTGATCCCGGCATTCGGCGTCACCGTGACGATCGCCGTGCGTACCCGCAGATCCCGGCTCTCGCGCGGGCGCAGCTGCAACCGGTGCAGACCGAGGAACACCGGCTCGCGGTAGCGATAGGTCGTCGTGTGCCGAATGTTGAAGACCGCCATCGCTCTCTGCAGTCCTAGCGCTCGAGCAGGCGGGCGCAATCCCGCGCAAGGGGTGCGATGGCCGCGGCTTCGAACACTCTATCAGGCATGCGGGGCTCCGGATCGGGGGACCAGTTCGGTCACCCGATCACAATGCACTCCGGACGCCCGCGAGACTACGGAAACCGGGCGCGAGCCGCTGTAGCGACTCAGTGATCGCCGCGATCGCCGCGATCGTCACCGTGGTGGCTGTGGCCACCGCCGCCGTCGCGCTGGTCGCCGCCGCGGTCATGGTGCCGACCGCCCCAGTACTCGCCCGGAAAAATGCAGCCGGAGAGCAGCAGCATCGTGGCGAGCGCTGCGATGAGCATGGTGGGCGACTTCATAGCGAATTCCTTTAATTGGCATCTCTCAGACATCTCAAATAAGGGAAAATATGGGATGGCGGAATATTCGGAAAATACCTAGATGAATTCGAGAAATATTCAGAACCAAGAAAATAAATTTTGATAGTGAGTATAATCCGACGGACGTCTTCTCGATATTTATTTGATATTTCTTTGGGTGACCGCCACCAGGGGCAATTCCTAGCTCCATATCCAGAAAGAGTCGCCATGTCACCTTATTGGCTTGCCGCCGCGGCCGCGTTCGCCCTGTCGGCCAATATCGCGGCGGCTCAAAGCGTGCCGTTCGATGCCACGAATTCTGCGCAACCGACGATGTCCACCAACGGCCCGGCCGGGACGATCGTCGTCAAGAAGGTTCAGACGACACGGGACGCCGGCGGCCAGGACACCGTGACGACGGAGAGTTTCGCCAAGAGCCAGAGCTACAGCAGCGGCGACGGCGCCCTCAAGGCGCACACGATCATCCACACGACCGGCCCCGTCACCACGACCACACCCGCCCCCCTCGTTCCTCAGGAGACTGCCAAATGATCAGACATCTGTTTACCGGCGCTGCCGCTTTCGCACTGCTGACCGGCGCCGCGCTCGCGCAGAGTGCCGCGTCCGACACCATGACCACGACCCAGAGCACCACCACGACAGCGCCGGCGGCCGGCAGCTTCAGCACCAGCAAGACGGTCAAGACGACCGACGGCATGGGCGGCGAGACCAGCAAGAGCCAGACCTACTCGAGCGGCAGCCAGGGGGCGACCTCCAGCTCGAGCTCCCAGACCCTGGCGCCGGATGGCTCGGTCCTCGAGTCGACCAAGGAAATCAAGAGCGAGACGTCGGTTACGGCACCGGCGCCTTCGACCACGACCACGACCCACTACAGCAACAGCACGACGACCCAGTAATCCAACGACATTCAGGAGAGACCTCATGATCAAGCCGATTCGCCTCGCCACCGTCGCCACCATGGTGGCTGGAAGCCTGCTTCTCGCCGGTTGCGCCGATGATCCGGTAACCCGGACGACGACCAGCGAGCAGACGACGACCACCACGACGCCGCCGCCGGTGGTCTCGACGACGACGACCACGACCGAGCAGACCCGTCCGCCGCTCACGCCGTAAGCGTCCGCCCGATATCCAAGCCAACGGAAAAGGCCCCATGGAGCAATCCATGGGGCCTTTTCCTTGATGAGGGAAGCCGCTGGTCAGGGCTTGA
>CAIUCF010000206.1 GCA_903897565.1 uncultured Rhodospirillales bacterium
CGCCAGACATCAAATGGACCGAAACAAACAAATACTGGCAAGACCAAACCACCAGAACCATCTGGAAAACCCAACAACACATCACTCCAAAATCCCCCAAAATCGACATCGAACTCCTCAGAAGATACGAGTGAGAGCTGGGGCGATGGGGTGTGACACAAGGTGATCCGTAGACTGAACACGAAGTTGTTCTTTGACCGCGGTAGTGGGTTTGACGCATGATCGCGGGGAAGTAACACCGTTTTCGCTGGGCCGACGATGTCTGCAGTCACTGTTCAAACGCATCGGGCGCTTGCCACATATGACCGGTTCGATCGGTCGACCTGGGCACAGCTTCGCGCAAGCACCCCGCAGACTCTCAACGAGAGCGATCTCGCCCGTCTAAAGGGTATCAACGACGATATTTCGCTGCCGGAAATTGAGGCGATCTACCTGCCGCTGTCGCGACTCCTCAATCTCCACGTTTGCGCCACGCAGGATCTTCAACGGGTTCAGGAGGATTTCCTCGGCCAGGCGGCGCGTCGCCCGACTTATATTCTCGCGATCGCCGGCAGCGTCGCCGTCGGCAAGAGCACGACGGCGCGCATTCTTCAAGCCCTGCTGTCGCACTGGCCCAACCACCCGCGCGTGGATCTCGTGACCACGGACGGTTTCCTCCATCCCAACGCCGTGCTGACAGAGCGCAACCTGATGGGCCGCAAGGGCTTCCCGGAGAGCTACGACACCCGACGGCTGCTCGAATTCGTGGCCGGTGTGAAGGCGGGGCGCGCGACCCTCGCGGTGCCGACCTATTCGCATTTGATCTATGACATCGTTCCCGATCACCGCCAGATCATCGAGCGGCCGGACATTCTCATTCTTGAAGGATTGAACGTCCTCCAGGGTGGGCAGGGAGCATCCACCCAGGGCCATCCTGTTTTCGTTTCGGATTTCTTCGATTTCTCGATCTACGTGGACGCCTCCGAGGAGCTACTCGAAAGCTGGTTTCTCGAACGGTTCCGCCGTCTTCGCAATACGGCGTTCAAGGACGACCGGTCATATTTCCGACGCTACGCCGCGATCGCTGAGGAGGAGGCGATGGCGACGGCCGCCGAGATCTGGCGCGAGGTCAATCTCAGGAACCTGCGCCAGAACGTCGCTCCGACCCGGGAGCGGGCAAATATCGTGCTACGCAAGGGCGTCAATCATGCCGTGGATGCCGTCTGGCTCCGTAAGAATTGAATGATCGCGCCGAAAGGCTGCAGCGGTCAGTGTATCGATGACGGCGTGGCGCCGGTGCGGTGCTCGATGACGCCGAACCAGCCGAGTCCCTTGTAAGTCTCGTATCCCGGCGTGAGGGCGAAGCCCACCGTCTTTTCACCCTCGCAATAGAAGCCTCGACTCCGCCCCCCTGTGCGCAGGGGGTAGGTCTCCGTCAGCAGTCCACTGGCGTCGGAGGATGCAATGACGCGGTGCTTTGCGTCGAGGAGAAGCACGCGGCTCGCCGTGCGCTCTTCCCGCGACAACCCGACCCCGCTGACGACGGCGTGAGCCTGCGGTTCCCAGTCAAAGAAGATCCCGAGCGCCCCGATGACGCGTCCATCCGGACGGCCGCCTTCGCGAATAGCCGTCGCATAGGTGGCGACCGCGGCGCCGTCGAGTGCTGCGGCGCGCTCGATATTCGCCACGGCGAAGTCATTGCCCGTCCGGGTCGAGATCGCGTCGCGGAACCAGGCTGCGGCTGCGACATTCACACCGACGGCGCGCGGAAAGCGCTGGGGCCGCCCCGTCGCGATAACGGTTCCGCCGGCGTCGACGACCCAGAGATCCAGGTAGACGGTGTAGGAGCTGAGAATCGTTGCGAGTCGCTCCGAGGCGTAGCTCTGCGCCGTCGGCGTCGGCGCCGCGGCGACGTCGACCACGGCACTATCCGTCGCCCACCATCGGACGTCGCAGGAGCGTTCGTAGAGATTGCGGTCGATGATTTCGACGGCGTTCAGCGCCAGATCGGAATAGCGGGTGCCGCGGAACTCGGTGACGAGCTTCTCTCCCGCCATGCCCAAATTCTGGAGCTGACTCTCCATGGAGGTTTTCAATTCTGCGGTAATGCCGCTGATGTTCTTGGATATCTCGCCAATCTCCTGGGCGACGACGGCGAAGGCAGCGCCGGCATCGCCGGC
>CAIUCF010000207.1 GCA_903897565.1 uncultured Rhodospirillales bacterium
CTTAATCGCTATCCCCAGAAAATCGTCTGCCCGATCAGCATTGCGGACTTTAACGATAAATATATCCACCTGTTCGAGCTCTCGTCGAACTGGAGACAGCACCACCTCAAGGTCCAGGACGAACTGAAGGAACTCGGGATCCAACCCGCCTTCGAACCCCAAATTGTTTTGGCAACATTTTATGAAAGGAACCAAATACCGCCGCGGCAATAGTCCGCAAACGTGCTAAGAACTAGCCCCGAAGGTTATCCTTGCGGGGCTTTTTTTTCGACTGGAATCTGAGTCGATTAGGCCGAGATGAGCGGAACTGTTGATGCCTTCTGAGTGAACCAATCGTGCCGTCAAAATTTGTTTTATAGATATATCAATGGCTTATACATATGAGCGAGCGAAAGTATGCTGCGTTTCACACAAAAGAGCACCGACCAAGAGAGGGCGCTTCGGCGCCCTCTTCCGTTTCGCTGCGCCGTGCCGTTACGCCGATCGAGCCGCCGGAATGGCTGGTCGAGCGCATCCTGTTCCGCGACGGTGATCTGATCGTGCTCGACAAGCCGGTGGGCCTCGCCGTGCATCCCGGGCCGAAGACGCCGGATTCCCTTGAAACATTCCTGCCCAGCCTGATGTTCGGGCGCCGTGATCCGCCGCAGCCGGTCCATCGCCTCGACCGCGATACCTCGGGCTGCCTCGTGCTGGGACGGACACGGAGCGCCATCAAGCGGCTGACCGGATTATTCGCCGAGGGCAAGGTTCAGAAGACCTACTGGGCGATCGTCACCGGCGGCCCGAGGGAAGATGAAGGCGTGATCGAGCAGGCGATCGCCAAGCGCAACGACCCCTCGGGCTGGCGCATGGTCCCAGACCGCACCGGGCTGACCGCGGTCACGCCCTATCGGGTTTTGGCGCGCGGCAAGGGCGCGAGCCTGCTGGAGCTGACGCCCAAGACCGGCCGGACCCACCAGATCCGCATCCATTGCGCCCTGCTCGGCTGCCCGGTCATGGATGACCCGATCTACGGCAGCGGCAACGGCCAGTCACCACACCGGCTGCACGCGCGCCGCATCGTCATCCCGGCGCGGCTCGAAGGACCTGCCGTCGATGTCACCGCGCCCGCGCCGGCCGAGACGCTGGCGGTGATGGAGAAGTTCCGCCTTACGGTCTGACGACTGCCAACAGCAAAACACCGTCATTCCGGCTTTCGCCGGAATGACGATTATGGGAGGGGGCTGGGTCCTAGAATGCGTCAAGGACCCTAATCCCAGGACGGCTCCCCGCCAAGTGAACTCCGCAGCAGCCGCAGCGCCGCGCGCAGGTCATCCACAAACTTGCGCTGACCGTCGACGATCACCGAACAGGTCAGGCCGGCGGCGAGATCGACGCCGGCCGGGACCTTGTCGATATGGACCCGGATCGGGACACGCTGCGCCAGGCGGACCCAGGTGAAGACCGGGTTGACCGCTGCGAGCCCGCCTTCGCCGGCATTGCCGTTCTGGTCGGCAATGCCGCGCGACATGCTCTCGACATGACCCTTGAGCGGCGGGCCATAGCCCATGAGTTCCACCGTCACTGCAGCGCCGGGGCGAACGTGGCTGAGTTTCGTTTCCTCGAAATAGCCGGCGACCCAGAAGGAATCGCTGTCGACGACGACCAGGGCGGTCTGGCCGGTGGTGGCGAAATCGCCGACGCGGAGCTGCAGATTGGTGACGTAGCCGTTGACGGGTGAGCGGATCACCGTCTTCGCCACGTTGAGCTTGGCGACATTGACCTCGGCCACGGCCTCGTCGTAGTTGGCGCGCGCGACATTGGCGTCGCTGCCGAATTGCTCCTTCTCCTCGGTCGAGGCGGCGAGATCGCCGAGCCGGGCGCGGCGGCCGAACTTGGTCTGCGCCACCTGCATCCCGGCACGGCGGCTTTCGGCGACGGCCTCAGCTTGGGCGAGCGCGAGTTCGAAGCGTTCGGGGTCGATCGTGAACAGGACATCGCCCTTGTGGATGGGCTGGTTGTCGACCACCGCGATGCTCTTCACCGGACCGGAGATTTCCGGCGCGACCGAGACGACCTCGGCGCGGACGCGGCCGTCGCGGGTCCAGGGCGCCAGCATGTAATGGTGCCAGAGCGCGAGGGCCGCGATCAGCGCGATCCCGGCGACGAGCAATGTCACGATGATGCGGAGCGTTTTGGATAGGATTGCCATGAGGATACTCCCGGGATCGGCTCAGACCAGCGCCGTCACGGCGGATAGGATGATAATGAACAGTCCGACCTCGAACAGAGGCGGATACCACAGCCGGGCCATGACGCCGAACTGGACAAGGATGCCACGGCACAGCAGGTAGACCGGAAAGGCCAGCAGCAGAGTGACGAAGAACGGCGAGACATAGACGCCGCCGAGATCGAATTCGGTCATCATGAGGCGACACCCCACTGGAAGAAGCGGCGATGATGATCAATCAGCAGCGCCATTTCGAGGAAAGACCCGGCGGCACGGCTATAGGCGGCGGCGACCCGGGGTGAGCGTTCGACCGCCATGCCGCGCAATGCCTGAGCCGCGTCGCGGCACGACTCCGCGGCATGCCCCGGCTCGGTCTGAACCTTCTCCACCGCCTCGAGCGCGCGGTGGGCGACGGCGGCCGCCTCGGGCGGCACGGGCTGGCTGTCGAGGATCGACCGCATCCGCAGGATCTCGCGCCCCAGCCTGAAGGCGGCGAAGGCGCCGTGCATCAGGTTTTCCTGCGCGACCCCGCTGACCTGAAGCAACGCCCGCATCCGCATCATGCGGTCGTGCATGCGCGACTCCCAGGCTTCGCGGGTATAGGGCCGTGACAATCGCGCCAGCGCGGCGACATCGTCGATGATGATCCGGATCATCGCGCGAATTCGCCGGCGCGGGTTGACCGGCAGCACCAGACGATAGACGACAGCCGTCAGCAATGCGCCGAGGACGAGGGCGGTGCCATTATTGATCGTCGTGACCAGGTCGAACACCATCGGATTCGAGGGCGCCAACTCGGTGATGAAGAAGACCGAGAATCCGACGCCGACGAACACCATCCGGGGGTTCGTGGTGACCAGTGTCGCCAGAAACAGCGTCGGCGCGAGCGCGCAGACGAGGCCGGAATAGGTGGTAATCGCCGGCATCACCAATGTGAGGTGGGCGATCGCCAGGATTGTCGCGACGATGCTGCCCTTGGCGAAGCCGAGCGAGTCCTGCTCCGGGGTGTCGCGGGTGGCGAACAACCCGACCGCCGGTACGATCGCCAGGACCATCGAGCCACCATGTGGCCAACCGCTCAGGTTCCAGAAAGCGCAGGCCGCCCAGACGGCGATAGCCGCGCGCACGCCGTTGATCAGCGCGCCCCGCCAGTCGAGATGAAACCGGGCCCTGGCGCCGAGATCGGCGATATCCCGGCGCAGCAACCGCGACAACCCGTCGAGGCTGAGTGCGAGTTCCGCCACCATGTCGTCGAGTCGGTCGAGCGCCACCAGCACCGTCGTCTCGGCGGCGGGAAGGTGGTCTTCGATCTTGTCGTCGAGTACCGCCAGCGCCGCACGCAATGCGGCGATCTCACGCAGCAGGACCGCCGGATCGCGCTCCTGGACGACCGCGGTCATCCGTTCGGCAAGAGCCTGCGCTTCGGCGACCAGCGGCATGAGCGCGCTCGTATCCTCCGCGACGTCGAGATAGACCCGCAGCGCAGTATGCGTCGAGGTCGCCGCCGAGACCGCGCCGAGCATGCCGTTGATGGAAATCCCAAGCGTATCGGCGAGCCCGGCCAGTTCCGGCCGCTCCGCCGCCGCGAACTCGATCAGGTTGTTGGTGATCTGGATGCCGCCACCGACCTTCGGCCGCAGCGCCCCCAGACGCCGGCCATCCTCGGCGCGGTCGAGCGCCAGGCCACAATACCGGCCGAGATCGCCGAGGGTTTCCAAGAGTTTTGCCCGAAGACTGCGCTCCGCCATGCGCGGGCTGAACAGCGCGGAGACCAGGGCCGAACACAGAATGCCGATCACCACCAGCGAGCCGCGGTTGAGCACGCGGTCGAAGATGGAGAGCGGATCGTCGACGGCCGGAATCGCGACCAGGGCCACGGTGTAGCCGGCCAGCACGGCGCCATATGAGCGGAAGTTGCGCAGCAAGGTAGCCGTCGCCGTGCACAACCCCATCCACATGCCGAGACCAAGCACGAACAGTTCCGGTGCTTGCGCGAAATTCGCCATCAGCACCAGAGCGGCGATCGCGCCTGCCAAGGTCCCTGCCAGCCGATAGAAGCTCTTGGACCACACCATGCCATGCATCGGGTTGGCCACGATCAGCGCGGTCACCGGCGCCGAGA
>CAIUCF010000208.1 GCA_903897565.1 uncultured Rhodospirillales bacterium
ATCATCCCGATCGACGCGGCGATCGCCGATTTCTGGGGTCGCATCATCCAACGCGGCCGGGCCGCCGGGCGCCCGGTTGCCGCGATGGACGGCTTCATCGCCGCCACGGCCGCGCAATGTTCGCTCACCCTGGTCACACACAACATCTCGGATTTCGACCCGCTCGGGCTGTCTCTCCTCGATCCCTGGACGTGAGGCCGCCAGGCTCGGCGCATAACGGCCCGCGATATTCGCACTTGCCCTTCTTGCGCCGAGCCCCGATATATGTCGGCGGGAGGTTGGTTGTGGGCAGTCCCCTCGCCAACCCGGTCAGGTCCGGAAGGAAGCAGCCGCAACGAGTTTCGGCCTGGGTCGCGATCGACCTCCCACCCTCTATCTATCTTATCGACGCGTGCGAATCCTCTTCCTCCATCAGGTGGCGCCCGGCCCTGTGATCGCTTCGAGAGCCCCCCTGTCGCCTTCGCGTCGTCCGTCATGAGCACTGTCGACTACCGCGTCCTCGCCCGCAAATACCGCCCCAGCACGTTCGACGAGCTGATCGGCCACGATACGCTGGTGCGCACGCTCAACAACGCGCTGGCGAGCGGGCGTCTCGCCCATGCCTTCATGCTGACCGGCGTGCGCGGTGTCGGCAAGACCACGACCGCCCGCATCATCGCCCGGGCGCTGAACTGCATCGGTCCCGACGGCAAGGGCGAGCCGACGATGAACCCCTGCGGGGTCTGCGATCCCTGCCGCTCGATCGCCGAGGATCGCCATCCCGACGTGATCGAGACCGACGCCGCCTCGCGCACCGGCGTCGACGACATGCGCGAGCTGATCGAGGGCGTGCGCTACCGTCCGGTCTCGGCGCGCTTCAAGATCTACATCATCGACGAAGTGCACATGCTCTCGAAATCGGCCTTCAACGCGCTGTTGAAGACGCTCGAGGAGCCGCCGCCGGACATCAAGTTCGTGTTCGCCACCACCGAAATCAACAAGGTCCCGGTGACGGTGTTGAGCCGCTGCCAGCGCTACAACCTGCCGCGCGTCGCCCAGCCGACCCTGGAAGCCCATTACGCCCGCATCGCCGCCCTCGAAAACGTCGAGATCGACGCCGGCGCGCTTGCCCATATCGCGCGGGCCGCCGATGGCTCGGTGCGCGACGGCCTGTCGATCCTCGACCAGGCGATCGCCCTCAGCTTCGGCGCGGCGATCACCGAGGCCTCGGTGCGCGACATGCTCGGCGTCGCCGATCGCAGCATGACCTATGACCTGTTCGAGGCCGTGATGGCCGGCCAGGTCGCCAACGGCCTCGGCCTGCTCGACCAACTCTACAACGCCGGCACCGAGCCGACGATGGCGCTGCAGGAACTGATGGACATCACCCATTACGTGACCCGGGTGAAGGTCGAGAAATCCGATGCGCCGGGCGCCGTGGTCGCCGATGGCCATGACCGGCCGCGGGCGCAACGCCTCGCCAACAGCCTCGGCATTCCGGCGCTGGCCCGCGCCTGGCAGATGCTGATGAAGGGCCTGGCCGAGGTCCAGGCCGCCCCGCACCCGCTGAAAGCCGCCGAGATGGTGCTGATCCGCCTCGCCCATGTCTCCGACCTGCCGCCCCCCGGCGAGCTGGTGAAGATGCTGCAGGCCTCGGGCGGCAGCATCGGCATCAGCAGCGGCAACGCCCCCGGCGGGTCCGGTGGCGGGGCGACGAGTTCGATCGCGCCACGGCCGCGCGCCATCGCCGGCGGCCTCGCGATGCAGCCGCGCGCCGAAGCCGCGCCGGTCGCGGTCGCCGCCGCCGATACCGCGGTCCTGGCGCAGCCCAAGAGTTTCCATGAGGTCATGGAGCTGATCGCCGATGCCCGCGAGGCGATTCTCTACAACGAGATCGCGCTGCATGTGCATCTCGTCCGCTTCGAGCAGGGTGTCGTCGAGTTCCGCCCGGAGACCCAGGCGCCGCGCGACCTCTCGACCCGGCTCGGCCAGTTCCTGCTGCGCGTCACCGGACAGCGCTGGATGGTCGGCGTCTCGCGCGAACCCGGCGCCCCGACCCTGCGCCAGCAGGCCGACGCCCGCACGGCGCAGCTGCGCGCCGATGTCGAGGCTCATCCGATGGTCAAGGCGGCGATGGCCGCCTTCCCCGGCGCCCGCATCGAGCGCATCGTCGAGAAGGACCC
>CAIUCF010000209.1 GCA_903897565.1 uncultured Rhodospirillales bacterium
ACCGGCGATCCACGGCAAGGTCGGCCTGCGCGCCTCTATCACCGGCGAGATCGTCATGGACGACGTGTTCTGTCCCGAGGAGAACGCGTTTCCGGAAGTGCGCGGTTTGAAGGGTCCGTTCACTTGCCTGAACAGTGCCCGCTACGGCATCTCCTGGGGCGCTCTTGGAGCGGCCGAGGACTGCTATGCGCGGGCACGGCAGTATGTCGGAGATCGGAAGCAGTTCGGCCGGCCGCTCGCCGCAAACCAGCTGATCCAGAAGAAGCTCGCAGACATGCTGACCGAGATCACGCTTGGGCTGCAGGGTTGCCTGCGCCTCGGCCGCCTCAAGGACGCGGGCGCTGCGCCCGTCGAACTGACCTCGATCATGAAGCGTAATAGCTGCGGCAAGGCCCTGGAAATCGCCCGCACCGCCCGTGACATGATGGGAGGCAACGGTATCAGCGACGAGTTCGGAGTAGCGAGGCACCTGGTGAATCTCGAGGTTGTCAACACCTACGAGGGTACTCACGATATCCACGCCCTGATCTTGGGGCGGGCGATCACCGGGATCCAGGCGTTCAGTTGACAGTCAAATTTTCATGGTGAACCGCTGCTCGTGGCGCGATTGACCTCTTCACCCACCGAAAAGGTTGGCGCCGCTAGCCGCGCGACCCGGCTAAAGTCACCCTACCGAGACCACAAAAACGACGGGGGGACACGATGTTCGTCAAGAATGCCTGGTACTGCGCGGGATGGGATTACGATGTCAGCCAGGGCAAGAACGCCCTGGTGTCGCGGCTGATCGCCGGCGAGCATGTCGTGCTCTATCGCAAGCCGGATGGCGGGGTCGTCGCCATGGAGGATCGCTGCCCGCATCGCCAGGCGCCGCTGTCGCTGGGCCGCAAGGAGGGCGACTCGCTCCGCTGCATGTATCACGGCATGCAGTTCGCGGCGGATGGCCATTGCACCGAGATCCCCGGCCAGGCGGTGATCCCGCCGGCGGCCTGTGTGCGCGTCTTCCCCGTCGTCGAGAAGGATAGCTGGATCTGGGTGTGGATGGGTGACGCGGCCAAGGCCGATCCGGATCTCATCTGCTTCTCGGTCGGGCCGGACAACCGCGACTGGAACATCAAGACCTCGCGGATGCAGGTCAACGCCAATTACCGGCTCGAGATCGCCAATCTCATGGATCTCAGCCATCTGACCTGGGTGCATCGCACTAGTCTCGGCGGCACCATGAAATACACCGAGGCCGGAGCCAAGCACGAGATCAACGACCGCGGTGTCGACACCAAGTTCGTGGTCCGCCAGGCTCTGCCACCCTATCTCGTGCAGCATCTCTTCCCCGAGGGCACCCTGTTCGATCTCGACTTCCATGTCCGGATGACGATCCCCTGTAATTTCATCCTGCATTTCCGCGTGTTCCTCGCCGGCACCGCGACCGAGGGTCCGTCGAACGGCCAGCTCGTACTCGATACCTATTCCTGCCAGGCGATCACGCCGCGCGACGAGGATTCGGTCGACTACTACTATTCCTGGGGCACCAGCCGCGAGACCGATGCGCCGGGATTGAGCGACATGCTGCGCGAGACGCTCGACATCGCCTTCCTCGAGGACAAGGAAATCCTCGAAGGCCAATGGCAGCGCCTGAAGCAGCGCGGGCCCGAGGGCAACAAGGTCAACATCATCCACGACACCGGGCCGGGCAAGCTGCTCCACGTCCTCGACAAGCTGCTCAAGGCCGAGGAGCCGGCGGCGGCGAATGGCAAGGCTGCCGCGGAGTAACCCGACGCCCATCCGGGGCGGACGTCCCTTTGGACCGCTGTTCCAAACATTTCCGACAATGACCCAAATAAATGGGGAGTTTCCCGATATCTTTTTAGAATACGTTTGAAGGAAAAATTACCATAAATCACTACGGATCCGACATTGATCTCTTCTCGCGGCAATATCTGCTTGACCACTATAACGATTACAAAGTCCTGCGCGATCTGGGGCCACTCACGTACATGCGCCGTTACGATATGTGGATCGCCACCCGCTATGAAGCGGTCAAACGGATACTGACGGAGCCCGAGACCTTCCAGGGCGGCAGGGGCATCGGCATGAACGACACGCTCGATACAGCCTGGAAGGGCTTCGCGCGTTCTCTGGACGGCCAGGATCACGCACCGCTGCGTCTCGTCATGATGCAGACAATCGGCCCGAAAGCTGCGACCGCGGCACAGCCTGAGATCGAGGCGACGGCGAAGCGACCGGTCGAGGAAGTCAGTGCACGTCAGGCGTTCGACGCCGTCACGGTTCTCGCGCAGGTACTGCCTATGACCTCGGTGGTACAGCTTCTCGGCCTTCCTGCCGACATGGACACGCGCCGCAATCTGCTGAATTGGGCGACCGATGCCTATAACTGCTGCGGCCCTGAGACGACAGCTTCAACGACACGTTGCCGAGCATGCACAAGCTCTACGGCTTCGTGGTGGAAACTATGGCCCGAAAGAAAATGCGCCCCGGCAGCGTCGGAGCCCTGACTTATGAGGCCGTCGATCGCGGCGCTATTACCGAGGAGCAGGCGCTCGGCATCATCGAGGGGTTACGCCGCCGCTGGCCTCGACACGACCGCGAGTGGGATCGGTGGCTTGATGCTCTTACTCGCACAAAACCCCGATCAGTACGCGATCTTACGCACGGAACCGGCACTGATCCAGAGTGCGTTCCAAGAAGCGGTGCGTGTAGAGTCGCCGGCGCAGTGGTTTACCCGGGTCACGACGCGCGACGTTGCCTTCGACGACGTGATCCGGAGCCTCAAACACTTGCCCGTTCGGGTTCACACGAATTGATTAAGGCGGCCTTGGTGAAAGGAACGCGTATCAGACCGCCGCGAGGAAATTGATAGCCCGCTGGACCTTCAAGCCGCTCTTCGACCGGATGGCCCAGGGCGGCGGGCGGCGAGTTGGCGGGGGCATTGTCAGGGCAACACCGCGCGGAGCTCCCGGTGACGAGGGGCATGGGTTTCAGAGGACCGGCTTGCCCAGTAGCCTGATCGGATGAAACCACTCTCTTTCAAATCCCATCGCTTTCCGCCCGAGGTCATCCGCCATGCTGCGTGGATTTATCTACGATTCACTTTGAGCTTCCGTGATGTCGAAAATCTCCTGGCGGGACGCGGAATCGAGGTGAGTTACGAGACCGCCGGCGCCTGGAGCATCCCGGCCAGGCGTGGACCCTGTGGACCAGGCTCCGGGGCAAATTGCCCGACGACTCCGAACTCTCAGCATCGGCATCGCTTCCCGAACCGCCGGGAGGCTCCAAGTGGCGCCGCGTTCAAGCTAGAGACGACAAGAGGCGTTCAGGGCCCGGCTGTCGGCCTCGGAAACGGTGGGCGGCCTTACGGCACTCAAAGGCCGCAAAGCCGCCCACTCTCGGGGCTATAGCGATTCCGACTACGCTATAGCCGCGCGATTGACGACGCGGATCTGGGTGAATTCGGCGAGGCCTTCATCGGCGAATTCGATACCCAGACCGGACTGCTTGGCGCCGGCGAACGGGATATGCGGCGCCAGATCGATATGCTTGTTGATCCAGACCGTACCGGCCTGGAGCTTCAACGCCATATCGGTGGCGCGATTGGCGTCGCTCGACCAGATCGAGCCGCCGAGGCCGTAGGGCGAGGCATTGGCGCGGGCGAAGACATCGTCGGTGTCCGAGTACTTGATGATCGGCAGGATCGGGCCGAACTGCTCTTCATCGACGATCTTGGTGCCGTCGGTGACGTCGCGCACGATGGTCGGGCGGATGAAATAGCCTGGACGATCCATCACTTCGCCGCCGGCAATGACGTTGCCGTTGGCCTTGGCGTCGTCGAGGAAGGACTTCACCTTCTCGAACTGCATCGCGTTCTGCAGCGGACCGAACTGGACGCCCTGGGCGAAGCCGTCATCGACGATCGCGGCATCCGCCAGCTTCGCCAGTTCCGAGCACATCTCGTCATAAATCGACTCATGGACATAGAGCCGCTTCAGCGCGATGCAGACCTGGCCGGAGTTCCACATGGCGCCCTGGAAGATGCCGGGGGCGACATCCTTCGGCACGGCGTCGTCGAGGACGATGCCGGCGTCATTGCCGCCGAGTTCCAGCGTGATGCGCTTGATGCTGCCGGCTGCGCTCGCCATCACCTTCTTGCCGGTCGCGGTCGAGCCGGTGAAGGAGACCTTGGCGACATCGGGGTGGCTGGTCAGGGCATCGCCGAGATCGTTCTTGTCGGTGATGATGTTGACGACGCCGGCCGGGAAGACGTCGCGGCACAGCTCGCCGAGCAGCAGCGCGGTCAGCGGGGTCGTCGGCGCCGGCTTGAGGACCAGCGTGTTGCCGGCCAGCAGCGCCGGCGGCAGCTTGAAGGCCACGATCAGCATGGGGAAGTTCCATGGCGTGATCGCGGCCACGACGCCGAGCGGCACCCGGTGCATCTCGACGTGACGATCGGCACTATCCTCCACGACCTTCATCGGCAGCTCGAGCCCCGCGAAGTAGCGGATGAAGCCGGAGGTGAAGGCGATTTCCCCTGCGGCCTCGGCCAGCGGCTTGCCCTGCTCCATCGTCAGCAGTCGCGCAAACTCGTCGGCGCGCTTGTCGAGCGCGTCGGCGAGCTTGTTCAGCAACGCCGCACGGGTGGCGATCGGCGTCGCCGACCAGGCCGGGAACGCAGCCTTGGCTGCGGCGACCGCCTCGTCGACATGGCGCTTGCTGCCGCGCGGGCACTCGACGATCGACTCGCCGGTCGACGGGTTGATGACCGACATCTTGTCGTCGCCCGTGACCATCTGGCCGTTGATCAGCATCTTGTATTCGGACATGTGACTTGTTCTCCCTTAAGCTTTCGCGATTGTTTCCTTGAGGATCTTATTGACCTGATCCGCCGCCTCGACCTGCGGCATGTGGCCCGAATCCGCGACGGTTTCAACCCGGACGGAGGCGGGCAGACCGACCGCATGCGCCGGCGGAATGATGCGGTCCTGCGCGCCCCAGATCACCGAGACCGGGACCTTGATGGCCCCCAGCTTGTCGCGATACTGCGCTCGTTGCGCCTGTCCGTTCAAGAGCGCCGCGAGCAGGGTTTCCAGCGCCGGCTGGGCGCCGTCGAGACGCTTGTAGCGAATGATCTCCTCGGCGAGCGCCGGGGTCACCAGTGCCTCGTTGACGAAGAGTTGACGCAGGACAGTCTCGACATCGCGGCGCTTGCGCGCGGCGACGAAGCCCTTGAGGTAATCGACATTGATGCCGTCGCCGAGACCGACCGGCGCGAGCAGGGTCAGCGAAGCGACCCGACCCGGTGCCTTGAGGGCGATGCCGATGGCGATGCCCCCGCCCATCGAGTGGCCGGCGAGATGCGCCTTGTCGATGCCGAGCGCGTCGAGGAAGCCGATCACGGCATCGGCCTGGGCGTCGAGCGAACCATCGGTGACCGTCTTTTCCGAGTTGCCGTGGCCCGGCAGATCGACCGCGATGACGTCCTGGTCGGCGGCGATCGCGCCCTGGATGAAGCCCCAGCCTGCGGCATCACCGCCGAAGCCGTGGATCAGCACCAACGGTACGCCGCCCTCGCCGGAGCGCAGATAGCTCCAGCGCAGGCCACCGGCCTCGATTGTCTTCGGCTTGCTCGACTCATCCTCGCCCGCCGCGACTTCGACCGGCTCGAAGGTGCCGACGAAGGCATCGATCTCGGCATCATCGACCGCGGCATCGGCGATGACGCCGAGCAGCGCGCCGACCGGCACCGTGGCGCCGACCTCGATGATAGTGCGGCGAAGCACGCCGCTCACCGTCGCCTCGACGGTGCCGGCGAGCTTGCTGGACTCGACCTCGGCCAGTTCCTGACCGACGGCGACCGTGCCGCCGAGCGGCACGAGCCAGGCGGTGACCGTGCCTTCTTCCATGGTGAGGCCCCAGCGGGGCATGATGACGGCGGTAATGGTCATGCTGCGTTCCGCCCGCCTGCCGCGACGATGCTGAGAACAGCGGCCTCGATCTTGGCCGCGTTCGGGATATAGGCATCCTCGAGATTGGGCGCGAAGGGTACCGGGGCATGCGGCGCCGTGACGAGCTTGATCGGCGCCTTCAGGTACTTGAAGCCCTGGTCGGCGACCAGCGCCGCGACATCGGTCGCGAAGCTGCAGCGCGGGTTGGCTTCGTCGACCACGACCAGACGGCCGGTTTCGGCGACGCTTTCCAGGATCGTATCGGTGTCGAGCGGCGAGGTCGTCCGCGGATCGATGACCGTCACCTCGATGCCCAGCTTCGACAGGTTCGCTGCGGCTTCCATCGAGAACCGCACCATGCGGGCGAGCGCGACGATCGTGACGTCCTTGCCCTCGCGCAGCACGTTGGCCTCGCCGAACGGGATGGTATAGGCCTCGTCGGGAACTTCTTCCTCGAGGTCGTACATCGCCTTGTGCTCAAGGAAGATCACCGGATCGTTGTCACGGATTGCTTCGATCAGCAGGCCCTTGGCGTCGTAGGCACCCGAGGGCACCACCACCTTGAGGCCGGGGACCATGGTGAACAGCGCGTGCAGCGACTGCGAGTGCTGTGCGGCAGCGCGCAGCCCGGCGCCGGTCATCGAGCGCATGACCATCGGGGTCTGCGCCTTGCCGCCGAACATGTAGCGGAACTTGGCGGCCTGGTTGAAGATCTGGTCGTAGCAGACGCCGATGAAGTCGCTGAACATCAGCTCCGCAATCGGACGCAGGCCGCTGACCGCGGCGCCGGCGGCGGTGCCCATGATCGCGCTTTCGATGATCGGCGTGTCGATCACGCGCGACGGTCCGAATTCGGTATAGAGACCCTTGGTGACGCCGAGGACGCCGCCGAAGGCGTCGGTCACGTCGGCGGAGCCACCCTGGCCGCCGGCCACGTCTTCACCCATCAGGATCACGGTCGGGTCCCGACGCATCTCCAGGCGGATCGCCTCGTTGATGGCGGTACGCATCGATTTCTTAGCCATGTGCGTAAATCCTCAGTAGGAGACGTAGACGTCGGTCGTGACCGTCGAGATATCCGGCGGCGGGGCGGCAATCGCGGCCCGGGCGGCGCTGTCGATGCGGTCGGCGACTTCGCCGTCAATCTTGTCGAATAGCTCCTGCGGCAGCAGTCCGGCCTCGATCACGCGCTTCTTGAAGATGACGAGGGGATCGCTGAGCCGAACGGTCGCCAGTTCCTCGGCCGAGCGATAGGCCTGGGGGTCGCCGGTGAAGTGGCCGTGCCAGCGGTTGACGGCGACTTCGATCACGGCCGGCATATTGGTCGCGCGCGTCTTGGCGATGACTTCGCGCGCGAGTTCGTTGACGGCGAAAAAGTCGGTGCCGTCGACCTTGTGGGCCTCCATGCCGAACGAGGCGGCGCGGGCCGCGAGATCGATGCCCCCGGAGTGGTAGCTGACCGCGGTGAACTCGCCATAGCCGTTGTTCTCGATCACGAAGATCACCGGCACCTTGAGCACGACCGCCATGGTCATCGCTTCGGCCGTCGTGCCCTGGTTCGAGGCGCCGTCGCCGATGAAGCCGACGCAGACGCCGCCGGTCTTCAGGGTCTTGGCGGAAAGTGCGGCGCCGACCGCGAGCGGCGCGCCGCCGCCGACGATGCCATTGGCCCCGAGCATGCCGACGCTGAGATCGGCGATGTGCATCGAGCCGCCCTTGCCGCCGCACAGGCCGCCCTCGCGGGCGTAGATTTCCAGCATCATGCCTTCGACGCTGCTGCCCTTGGCGATGCAGTGACCATGGCCGCGATGGTTCGAGCCGATCCAGTCCTTCTCGCCCAGTTCGAGGCAGATGCCGGTCGCCGAGGCTTCTTCGCCGGCATAGAGATGGACGAAGCCGGGGATCAGTCCGGACAGCGAGTCGGCGCCGACCCGCTCCTCGAACGCCCGAATGGTGGCCATCGTCCGATAGGACTCGGCCAAGGTGTCGCGATCTAACTGCATCCGATTCTCCCGAGTGGGGGGAGCGCGTCAGCGGCCGGGCGGTTCTTCCGCCCTGGTCTCGCACTCCCCGAATTCTTCTTCTCTTTGATCCGCAAATCACCTTCCGGAAGCAAGCCCGGCGGCGTCCGCGAGATTTTGGTTATTGTTACAGCGGTTTCGTGCCGGTTGGAAAGGTTAGCAAGAGGTTGCGACCGTCCGATGACGGAAAATACCTAAGCAGGCCGGAAAAATCGCCTCGAAAGACCGGTGCGGCGCCGCGCTCCGCTCCCCCAAGACTGGGTAGTTTCCGGTTCTGCCCCGTGTCCCCGCTCAATGACAGTGTGGCGTCAGGTCATCCGCCTCCGAGGGTGACGACAGGACGACGTTCCGTCCGATGTGCCAACAGGAAAGAGCTGACATGAACAAGGATCGTATCGCCGGAGCCGCCAAGCAGGCTGTCGGCGCGACAAAGGAAGCCGTCGGCAACGCCGTCGGCGATGCCAAGCTTACGGCGGACGGCAAGGCCGAGAAGCTCGCCGGCAAGGTTCAGAATGCTGTCGGCGGCCTGAAGGACGCCCTCAAGAAATAGTCCCGCCAGGGAACGAATTCCGGCCGCTGGGCTTTCTATTACAAGTCACAGCCGGTCCCCGGTGCATACGAAAGGTTCAAAAACATGACACGTAAGCTATCATTGCTCGCCGCAGGCGCACTCGTCCTGGCAGGTCTCGGCGGCTCCGCCTATGCCCAGGGTACCCCCCAGACCGTCGTCTTGACGAAGGTCGATGTCGCGTCGCTCGCGACGGGCTACAGAACCTCGAAGGTCGTCGGCAGCACGGTCGTCAATGAAGCCAAAGAGACCGTCGGCACGATCGACGATCTGATCGTGACACCGAATGCCAAGGTTCCCTTCGCGGTGCTCTCGGTCGGCGGCTTCCTCGGCATGGGGACGAAATACGTCGTCGTGCCGTTCAGCGCGCTCGAGGTCAACGACAAGCAGATGGTGCTGCCGGGCGCCACCAAGGAATCGCTGACCAGCCTGCCCGAGTTCAAATACAGCGACTGAGTCATCGAGAGGCGGGCGTGCCCGCCTCTCCTGCGGCTTCTTTGAAGGATTTTACCGATGAAATACGGCATCTTCTGGCTTCTTGGCGTGCCGCTTCCGGTCCTGATCATCGCCTATTTCATGTTCCACTAAGCTGGGGCACCGCGTGCTCGAGATCGAGCGTGCATCCTGCCGGCGACGCTTGGGTCCAGGCGCGCCGGCCATCGGAAACCGGAAGGCAGAAGCATGAAATCGTCCATCTTCACGACGGCCACCGCGCTGCGATCTGCGGGCGGCAACGCCAGCAAGGCCGGCGAGATCGGGAGTTCGGCACCCCGAGTCATCGCCGAGCGCATGATGCTCGCGACAAGAGCGATGATCGACCCGAAGAACGCCGATCACGCCGAGTTTGCGCGCATGATTCCGGAAAAGACCAAAGCCTTCTCACTGGCCGGCTTGAGCTGGCTGCGCTCTTCCGCGCGGATCGGCGCACGGATCAACACCGACCTTGCGACTGAAGCGATCAGTCTCGCCGAGGCGATGGTCGCGATTTCGGCGTGCAAGAGCGTCGTCGGAATCATGGAAATCCAGTCGCGCTTCGCGACCGCCTGGTTCTCACGCGCCGTCGTTCGCGCGTCGACCCTGGGGAGTCTGGCCACGGCGTCGCAGAGCGCCGCCCTGCGGCCGATTCATCGGACCGTCACTGGGAATGCGCGACGGCTCGGTGTCTGATCGCCTCGGTTATCAGATGAGCGCAAGGCGCCGACGTCAGGTAAAGGGGCGGTCCGATTTCAACGGGAAGCCCGGCTGCGAGGTCACATCGTCCTCGATGTCGAGATTGGCGAGTTCGTAGCCGCGCTTGAAATCCGAGATGTGGCGATCCATCCATACCCGCGCCTCGCGCTCGTCGTGCCGCACGAGAGCTTGATAGATCTTCTCGTGGGCCGTGAGCAGGCGTTCGCCGGCGTTGAGGCGAACGAAGACCTTGAGGAATTCCGGATAGAACAGATTGCTGATCGCCTCGTGCGACAGCAGCAAGGCGCGGTTCTGCGAGGCCTGGACGATCAGGGCGTGGAACTCGATGTCGAGTTCGGTCAGGCGATGGGTGTCGGACAGCGACAACCTCGTCTGCTCGACATTCTCCTTGAGCTTGGCCAGAATTTCGGCCGTCACGTTGCGGGCCGAGGCCTCGGCGGCCATCGGCTCCAGCGCGATCAGCACCTCCCAGAGTTCGCGGAATGTCACCTGTTGCATGATCATGGTCGTGCGCAGCCGCTTGCTGAGCCCGGCCAGACCCGGCACGGTCACGAACAGCTTCTTGCCGCCGTCGCGGCGGCGCACCAACCCGTTCTGTTCGAGCAGACGAATGGCCTCGCGCACCGTCGAGCGATTGACCCTGAGCTGGCTCGCGAGATCGAGTTCGGAAGGCAGGACTTGGCCGACCGCGATCTCGCCGGAGAGGATCTTCTGTTCGATCGACTGGGCGACGAGCCGATAGGCCGGGTCGTTGCTGATCGGCTCCAGTTCGAAGGTCATGATTTCGCCGGCTTGAGGTCGCGGCGGCGGATCTTTCCGGTGAGGGTCCGCGGCAAAGCGTCGATGAAGGCGATCGCCCGTGGATATTTGTAGGGTGCGGTGGTCTTCTTGGCGTGGTTCTGCAGTTCAGTGACCAGGGCGTCCGAGCCGACAAAGCCGGGCCGCAGGACGATGAAGGCCTTGACGATCTCACCACGCTCGGCGTCGGGCCAGCCGATCACTGCGCATTCATGCACCGCCGGATGTTCGAGCAGGGCATTCTCGACCTCCATCGGGCCGATCCGGTAGCCGGCGGAGTTGATCAGATCGTCGTCGCGGCCGGCGAACCAGAAATATCCGTCGGCATCGCGGGCGGCACGATCGCCGGTCAGGTACCAGTCGCCGATGAAGCGCGAGCGCGTAAGTTCCTCGTCCTGCCAGTAGCCGAGCATGAGCTGCGGGTTGGGCGCGCGCAGGGCGAGATTGCCCTCGACGCCGTCCGGGCAGGAGGCGCCCTGGGCGTCGACGACGTCGACGTCGCAGCCGGGTGCGGCGAGCCCCATCGAGCCGTAACGCACCGGTTCGTCCGGGAAATTCAGCGCCGTCATCAGGGTCTCGGTCTGGCCATAGGCCTCGGCGATCTTCGATCCCGTGGCCCGTTCCCAGCGTTCGCCGATCACCGGGCTCATCGCCTCGCCGGCGGTGACGGTGCGGCGCAGCGCCGACAGGTCATACGACGCGATGTCCTCGTCGAGGACGCGGAACAGCTCGGTGCCCGGCGCGCAATAGACGTTGATGCGGTATTTCGCCAGCAATTCCAGCCGGCGCGCCGGCACGAAGCCGCCGTCGTAGAGCAGCGAGGCCGCGCCCTGGCTCCAGGGACCGAACAGGCTGCTGGTGCCCGCCTTCGACCAGCCGGTATCGGCGGTGCACCAGATGCGGTCGCCGGGATGGAGATCGAGCCAATGCTCGGCCGACATCCGCCAGGCATAGATCGCGCGGGCCGCGTGAATGACACCCTTGGGGTGACCGGTCGAGCCGGAGGTGTAGTACATCAGCGCCGGTTCCTCGGCGGCCATTACCGCTGCCGTGAGCGGGCGGGGCGCAGCGGCGATGGCGGCATCGAATTCATCCCAGCCGGGGGCGCCGCCGACGGCGAGCCGGAGCGGCAAGTGATCGGCGATGCCGGCGAATTTCGCGGCATGGGCGCTCCGGCAGATTACGCCGCGCGCACCCGAGTTGCTGATGCGGAAAGCGAGATCGCCGGCGGTCAGCATCTCCACGCAGGGCACCGGGATGGCCCCGATCTTGAGCGCCGCCACCATCGACAACGGCCAGGCGGGAATCCGCGGCAGCATGACGATGATGCGGTCGCCCTTGACGATACCGCGCGCCAGCAGGGCATTGGCCAACTGGTCGGTCAGGCGGGAGATGTCGCTGAAATTGAAGGCGGAGCCGTCGCCGGCCTCGTTCTCCCAGAACAGGGCCGGGCCATCGGCCGCAAGCGCCTTGGCATCGACGACATCGACGCCGAAATTGAAGGTCTTCGGCACGTTCCAGATGGTCGCCCGGCGGCGGGCGAGATAGCTCTCGGACAGCATGCTTTGGGTCTCCCGTCCCTGTTTTCGTTTGTCTTTTCTTGGGCGCGCTTCGTCGCGTCGATGTCAGCCCGCGAGCCAGCCGCCATCGACCAGGATTGTCTGGCCGGTGACGTAGGACGCCGCGGCGCTGGCGAGATAGGCGACGGCGCCGGCGACCTCGTTGGGCTCGCCGAAGCGATCCATCGGAGTCTTGGCGAGCAGACGGCGGCTCAAGCCGTCATTCTCGCGCATGCCTTCGGTGAGATCGGTCGCAAAATAGC
>CAIUCF010000210.1 GCA_903897565.1 uncultured Rhodospirillales bacterium
CGGCGACGCGCCCTTCGTGATCGCGCGCGGCGACCGTATCGCTCAACTCGTGATCGCACCGGTCAGCCAACTCGTCTGGACTGAGGTCGATGCATTGCCGGAGACCGCGCGCGGCAGCGGCGGCTTCGGCTCGACCGGGGTCTAGGCCGGCTCTTCCTGTCCGGCGAGCCAGGCCGCGCCGCGGACGCCGCTCGAATCGCCGTGGGCGGGCGGCGCCAGCCGGGTGCTGACGACATCGGAGAAGATCCAGCGCTGCCAGATTGCCGGGACGTCGGTGTAGAGCGAGGCGACGTTCGACAATCCGCCGCCGAGCACGATCACGTCGGGATCGAGCAGATTGATGACGGTCGCAAGGCTGCGGGCGAGGCGGCCGACATAGCGGGCGACGCTGGCTGCCGCTGCTGGCTCGCCGGCGAGGCTACGGGCGAAGATGGTGCCCGCGTCGAGCGGCGGGCCGCCATGGCGTTCGGCATGGTCGCGCGCCATCCCCGGTCCCGACAGGAAGGTCTCGATGCAGCCGTAGCGCCCGCAATAGCAGAGGGCGCCGGGGCGTTCGTCATCCGTTGGCCAGGGCAGGGGGTTGTGACCCCACTCGCCGGTATTACCGTTGCGCCCGCTGACGATGCGACCGCCGATCGTGATGCCGCCGCCGACGCCGGTGCCGAGGATGACCCCGAACACCGTATCGGCACCGGCGCCAGCGCCATCGCGGGCCTCGCTGAGGGCGAAGCAATTGGCGTCGTTGGCGAGACGAACCGGCCGGTCGAGGGTCGCCTCGAGCAGCCGATCCAGCGGCTTTCCGTTCAGGCAGGTGGAATTGGAGTTGCGCAGCAGCCCGCTCTGCGGCGATAGCGAGCCGGGCGTGGCGATCCCGATCGGCGTGCGCGTTCCGTGCGGAATGCCGAGATTCGCCTCGATCGCGGCCACGAGGTCGCGAATCGCGGTGATGGTGGCTGTGGCGTCGCCGGCCGGCGTGGTGACGCGACGGCGGTCCAGGATCGATCCCGCCGAACTCAGCGCGATTCCTTCTATTTTCGTACCGCCGAGATCGATTCCGATCCGGATACACTCCATTACCGCTCCCCGTTAAACTTTTTGAGTCTTGGCAAACCTCGGAATTTCCTCAATATCGTTACCGAATGTTAAGAGACCAAGGCTTATCGGTAGTGACGGTCCAATTTCGGTGTCGACTATCGCCTCGTTGTGAGGCGCCGCGCATCGTTCTCCGACCGCGGCAGACCACGGAGCGTCAATGAGCAAGACCATTCTGATTGTTGAGGATAATGATCTCAACATGAAGTTGTTCCACGATCTGCTCGAGGCGCATGGGTACAACACGCTTCAGACCAAGGACGGCATTGAGGCGCTGAAACTGACCCGGTTGCATCGGCCTGATCTGATTCTGATGGATATCCAGTTGCCTGAGATCTCGGGCCTGGAGGTCACGAAGTGGATCAAGGAAGACGATGAACTGCGGTCGATCCCGATCATCGCGGTGACGGCTTTCGCGATGAAGGGCGATGAAGAGAAGATGCGCGAAGGCGGCTGCGAGGCCTATCTGGCCAAGCCGATCTCCGTGACGCATTTCATCAAGACGCTACGGCATTTCCTGCAATAGCAGCTGGGCCCGTGATGCCACGGGCCTAATTTTCTCGTCGGAAAAATGCGGACAATGCTCCGCGACATCCGCCGGCGGGGCCCCATCACGATGGCGCACGCCCGCACACGGCAAAGCTCGGACCGGCCGAACTCGGCCGGCCGGAACTACTTGATCTTGGATTCCTTGAAGGCGACGTGCTTGCGGACGACCGGATCGTACTTTTTGAGTTCGATCTTCTCCGTCTTGGCGCGCGGATTCTTCTTGGTGACGTAGTAGTAGCCGGTGTCAGCGGTGCTGACGAGCTTGATGAGGACTGTGGAGCTCTTCGCCATGGTCTTTCGCCATAGGAGTGATTGGGAGGGGCGCAAACTAGCGATATCTTGGCTGCTGTCAAGCGATTGCGCGAACATGGCAGGGGTCAGGTTGACGATTTCGCTCGGGTCTTGGACACTGGACCACGCCGGAGCCGCCGTTCAAGAGCGCCCGGAGGGGAGTGCCCGAATGTCCTGGAATCGCCGTGAGTGAGCCCGATATCGCCGCGCTGTCCGCTGCGCTCGGCAAGCTCGCGCCCCGCATCGAGGCGACGGCGACCGGCATCGATGGGCTGCAGCGGCTCTCGGGCGGCGCCAGCCAGGAGACCTGGGCGCTTGACCTGTGTCTCGCCGATGGCGGCCGGCTCCCCCTGATCCTGCGCCGCATGCCGTCGGGCGATCGCTTCGGTGATCGCGTCTCCGGGCCGGAACTCGAGGCCCGGGTGATCGAGGCCGCGATCGCCGCCGGAGTCCCGGCGCCCCGAATTCGCCACGTGTTGGAACCCCGGGACGGCGTCGGTCGTGGCTTCGTCATGGCCCGCATCGAGGGCGAAACTCTGGCTAGGCGGATCCTGCGCGACGCCGCTTTCGCCCCGGCGCGGGCGCGGTTCGGGGTTCAGGCCGGGCAGATCCTCGCGCAGATCCACGGCCTCGACGGTACCGGGATCGGTCTGCGCACGGCGACGCCGGCCGGCGAGGTCACGAATCTGCGCGCGCTATACGCCGCGGCCGACCAGCACCGCCCCGTCTTCGATCTCGCGCTCGGCTGGCTGGCGCGCAACCTGCCGGCCGCCGTGCCGCCGCGCCTCGTCCATGGCGATTTCCGCAACGGCAATCTGATGTTCGGGCCGGAGGGCATTCGCGCCGTGCTCGACTGGGAGGTCGCGCATCTCGGCGATCCGATGGAGGATCTGGGGTGGCTCTGCGTCAATTCCTGGCGCTTTGGCGAGATCGACAAGCCGGTCGGCGGCATCGCCGATCGTGCGACCCTGTTCGCAGCCTATGAGCAGGACTCCGGTCGCCGCGTCGATCCGGCGGTCGTGCATTTCTGGGAGGTGCTCAGCACCTTGCGCTGGGGTTTGACCTGCGCCGAGATGGTCGGCTGGATCGCCCGCGGCGAGGACGCCTCGGTCGAGCGCTGCATGATCGCCCGCCGCGCTTCGGAGACCGAGATCGATCTGCTGCGGCTGTTGTTGCCGGTGGGAGAGCGCCATGCAGGATGAACCCAATTCGACTGCCCTGCTGGCGGCGGTGATCCGCTTCCTGCGCGAGAGTGCCGCGCCGTTGCTGCCGCCCCGCGAGGGCTTCGACGCCAGGGTCGCCGCCAACGCGCTGGAGCTGGTGCAGCGCGACCTCGCCCTCGGTGCGGCCTCGGCGGCGGCCGAACACGACCGCCTCGTCGCCCTGCTCGGCCAGGACGGATCACTCGCCGATCTCAACGCTGCGCTGTCCGAGCGTTTGCGCGCGGGTGGACCCGACGCCGTGACGCCGGCGATCGCGGCACATCTCTGGGCGACGACCCTGGAGAAGCTCGCGATCGACCAGCCCCGCTATTCCGCCTATCTGCGCGCGCTCGAAGAGCGCAAGACCCCCGAAACGACCTGAGCCTGGAGAGCACCGACATGGATTTCGATCTGCCCCAAGACCTGATCGCCTATCTCGGCGAGCTCGACCGTTTCATCGATGCCGAGATCAAGCCGCTGCAGGCCCAGGACGACAATGAACGCTTCTTCGATCACCGCCGCGAATTCGCCCGCACCGATTTTGAAAATCAGGGCCTGCCGCGGCCCGAATGGGAGGCGCTGTTGCGCGAGGCGACGCGACGGGCCGACAAGGCCGGCCACTGGCGCTTCTCGGCGCCCAAGGCTTATGGTGGCAAGGACGGCCCGAACCTGTGGATGGCGGTGATCCGCGAGCGCTTCGCCGCCAAGGGGCTGGGCCTGCACAACGATCTGCAGAACGAGCATTCGATCGTCGGCAATTTCCCCTTCGTCGCCATGTTCGACAGCTTCGGCACCGAGGCCCAGAAGCAGGACTTCATCTTCGGCTGCTTCGAAGGCCGGCGCGGCGTCGCCTTCGGCCTGACCGAGCCGGATCACGGCTCCGACGCCACCCATATGGAAACCCGCGCGGTGCCCGAGACCCGCGACGGCGTCGCCGGCTGGCGCATCGACGGCGAGAAGATGTGGATCACCGGGATGCATACCGCGACCCATTGCGCCACCTTCGCCCGCACCAGCGGCGAGGACGGTGCGGCCCGCGGCATCTCGTGTTTCCTGGTCCCCACGGAGACCCCGGGTCTCAAGGTTGAGGAGTATCTGTGGACCTTCAACATGCCGACCGACCACCCGCGCATGAGCTTCACCAATTGCTGGGTCCCGGAATCGGCGCTGTTCGGCCCGCTCGATCGCGGCTTGTCGGTGGCGCAGTCCTTCGTCCACCAGAACCGCATCCGCCAGGCGGCAAGCTCGCTCGGCGCCGCCACCTATTGCATCGAGGAGAGCGTCGCCTACGCCCGCAAGCGTAAGCCGTTCGGTGAGGAGTTGGCGCGCAACCAGGCGATCCAGTTTCCGCTCGTGGAACTGGCGACCCAAGCGGAGATGCTGCGCCTGCTGATCTATAAGACCGCCTGGGAGATGGACCGGCTGCCGCACAAGGAGCTCGAGCACAAGCTCTCCGACCGCATCAGCATGTGCAATTACTGGGCGAACCGACTGTGCTGCGAGGCCGCTGACCGCGCGATGCAGGTCCATGGCGGCATCGGTTACTCCCGCCACAAGCAGTTCGAGCACATCTTCCGCCACCACCGCCGCTACCGCATCACCGAAGGCTCGGAGGAGATCCAGATGCGTAAAGTGGCTGCTTACCTGTTCGGCTATCTGGGGCCGAGGAAGGAGCGGTTTGCTGCCGGAGAGGCGTAATCGCGGTCGCGCCTAATCCGGAATCCGGGTCAAGCGCGGTCGCCAGATGCCGAGCACGATATTCACGGTCGCGACGACGAGCATCAGCCAGAGGGTGCCGCGCTCGGCGCCATAGGCGCCGGTCAGGCTCTTCGGGTCCAACTGGCCGGCGAGGGCGAGCGCGCTGCGCTTGGCTTCTTCCTGGATCGGCCCGACGATGTTGACGAGGCAACCCTCGAAGACGAGGACACCGGTCGCGAGCTTGGCCCAAGCCCAGCCGGCATTGTGAAAGGCGCGGTTGATGCCGATTGCGAGCAGTCCGGCGATCAACGTCAGCGCCAGCGCGGGGAAGAAAATCCAGGTCACGATCTCGGACATCGCGCCGCGCATCTCCGCGTAACCGGCGAGATTCGTGGGCGACGGCGTGCAGCGGATGAGGACGAGCAGGGTCGCCATGGCGCCCATCAGCCCGATCGCCCCGATTGTGTGGAGGAATTTGGCAAGGCGGCGCACCGGAGTCTCGAATTATTGTTGTTCGTTGCTTAGATTGTTAGCGCAGGCGATGGCGCCGAGATAGCGGAATTGCGCGGGTCCGACGCGGGTCGCCAGGCCCGCCGCGAGAGTTTGATCCAGGTCAAAGCCGCGGCACGGCGATTCTCCGATATTGCACAGTCGCCGGTTGCCCGGCATATCAAGTATTTTCGAGCCTAGGGAGAACGAAATGGCCTCGGTACAAATGAAATCGCAATCAGGCAGCGCGACCCATGTCGACGTGGTGATCGTCGGCGCCGGCGTTTCCGGGGTCGGCTCCGCCTACCATCTGCAGGAGCAATGCCCGGGCAAAAGCTACGTGATCCTCGAGGCGAAGGACACGTTCGGCGGCACCTGGGAGACCCATAAATATCCGGGCGTGCGGTCCGATTCCGACCTCTACACCTTCGGCTATCGCTTCAAGCCCTGGGTCGGCCCGCCGATCGCCACCGCGGCCGAGATCCTCAAATACATGGGCGAGGTGATCACCGAGAACGGCATCGACAAGCATATCCGGTATGGCCACCGCATCGTTTCCAGCCGCTGGTCGAGCGCCGACAATCTGTGGACGGTCGAGGCCAAGCGTAACTCGGACGGCGCCACCGTCACCTTCACCTGCAATTTCCTGTGGATGTGCCAGGGCTATTACGATCACGAGAAGCCCTATCTGCCGGAATGGCCGGGCATGTCGCGCTACAAGGGCCTGCTGGTCCACGCCCAGCTCTGGGATCCCAAGACCGACTACACCGGCAAGCGGGTGCTGGTGATCGGCTCCGGCGCCACCGCGGCGACCGTCGTCCCCGCTTTCTGCGAGAAGGCGGCGCATGTCACCATGCTGCAGCGCTCGCCGACCTATTTCTACTGCCATGCCAACGTCAACGAGCTGGCCGACCGGCTGCGCCAGATCGGCATCGACGAGCCGACCATCCATCGCGTGGTCAGAGCCCAGGTGCTCTATGACCAGCAGATGATGACCGAGCGCTGCCTGAAAGAGCCCGATGTCGTGTTCGAGGAGCTCAAGGCGCTGATCCGGCAGTATGCCGGTGACGACTTCCAGTTCGAGCCGCACTTCACGCCGAAATATCGCCCCTGGCAGCAGCGCCTCGCGTTCTGCCCCGACGGCGACGTCTTCCAGGCGGCGGCCAAGGGCAAGCTGACGGTGGTGACCGACACTATCGACACCTTTACCGAGAAAGGCGTGCGCACCGCCTCGGGCCAGGAGATCGAGGCCGACATCATCGTCGCCGCTACCGGCTTCCGGCTCTCGGTGATGGGCGATATCCCGTTCTACGTCGACGACAAGCGCGTCGATTGGCACCAGACTGTCAATTACCGCGGCATGATGTTTACGGGCGTGCCCAACCTGGTCTGGGTGTTCGGCTATTTCCGTGCCAGCTGGACCCTGCGGGTCGATCTGCTCGGCGATTTCGTCGCCAAGCTGCTGAACCACATGGACGCCAAGGGCGTGAAGCGCGTCGACGTCGCCTTACGCGACGAAGACCGCGACATGGCGTTGCTGCCCTGGATCGAGGGCGACAACTTCAACCCCGGCTATCTGGTCCGCGGCATCGACCAGCTGCCGCTGCGCGGCGACAAGCCGGAATGGCGCCACAATCAGGACTACTGGTCGGAGCGCGAGGAGATCCCGCTGATCGACATCGAGGGCGCGGAGTTCGTCTATGACGGCAAGCGCCGCGACGCGAAGAAGCAGGCCGCGGAGTAGGGGAACGGGGGCGGTTGCGCGCGGGTGGTCGAGGGCCGTCCGCGCGCATCGCTGTGCCCCCCATCCATCGTCATCCCCGCGAAGGCGGGGATCCATCGTCCTGCCAACGCGCTGCTCCCGATATGACAGGGGAAGCTCCGGGGAATCTCGGGAATCTCGGGGACATCATACTGATTAGCGGATTCCACGACGTGGCGTTACCGTCGTTCCGGCGAAGGCCGTGCCGTGTGGAGGTCGCCCCAGCGTGACCAGCCTCGGCGGCGAACAGAGCTCGGCCGGCAGGCTCTCAAGATGCCGCCATCGGGGGGAGGGGGATTGGTCCGCCCCGATGGCGATCTTCACGCCCTGATGCTGCGGCTTGGGGCCACCGCGCCGTCAGGACGTGAACAGATGTTTCTTTGCCCCCAATTCGGTCAGGTTGCGCTCGGCCCCGACATCTGCTTGCCGCTCCGCCGTCCTGATACCGCGCGGCCGAAGCCCGCCAGGGCCAGGAACGCGCCGCCGAACAGCGACAGCCCGCCCGGCAGCGGAACCGAGGACACGCTGGCGACAGTGAGTTGCAGCTGATCGTTACTCACGATCTCCTTGAACGTGGTCTTGCCGCTGCCGCCGCCGCAGCTCCACAGGTCGCCGCCGCCGACGCTGCAGGCGTTGCCGTTGAAGTCGAACGCCGCGAAATCGCCGGTCGAGCCGCCGAACAGGATCAAGGTGAAGATATCGTTGGTGGCCAGCGCGAAGCCCTTTGCCAAGGATACCGACAACTTGCCGTCCAGCGCGGCGATCCCGCTGAGTTTCAGCTGATTGTAATCGGTCCCGGGCGTGGTGCCGGCGAGGGTGAAAGCCAGGTCTCCCGCTGACTGCTGGGTGTAGTTTCCCTGGATCGACAGGATGCCGGCCGAGTCCCCGGGATTGACCGTGGCGGCGTTGACGACATTGCCGATGATGGTGCCGCTGCCTTCGAGCACGCCGGCCTGGATGTTCATGCCCTGGTCGGCGATCAGGGTGCCTTCCACCTGGGTCAAGGGGCTGGCGCTGGCGCCCTGACTTTGAACGAAGCCATTGGGCCCGCCGCCGACTTCGAGCGCGGAGCCAGCTGCGACCTTCACGACGCCGTTATTGATGAAGGAGCCGCCGCCGGTGCTGACCTTGAGGGTGCCGGCCGCCTGGTTGGCGAAGAGAGTGCCATGGGCGCCGTTGACAAGGTTGAGACCTTCATCGCCGATGAAGCCCGCGCCCTGGATCAGGTTGTCGACATTGGTCAGCGTGTAGCCGTTGCCGCGGAGATAGACGGCACCGTTGCCGTCCCCGGGGTTCAGGGTCACGGTCCCGCCGCCTGTAAGCTGGAGGTCGGAGCCGATCCTCACGAATGTGTTGCTGCCGGCACCGGCATTGAACTGCAGCGTGCCCTTGTTGGCGAGGGCGTTGAGCAAGGTCGTCGAGGTTCCGAGACCGCCGCTATAGGTGCTGCCCGCCGAGAGCGTAACGGAGTCGAGCGCCGCGCCGCCGTTGGTCGACATGGTCCCGCCGTTGACGGTGTTGAGGGTGCCGCCGGTGATGGTGCCCGCCAGCGTCACCACGCCATTATCGGCGGTAATGGTGGCGCCGGTATTCGCAATCGCATCATGAAGCTTGAGAGTGGCGCCGTTGGTCGCCTCGAGCAAGCCTAGGTTCGTAAGCCCACCGTTGCCGGCATTGAGGTCGAGCGCCTGAACCGAGTTATTGGCGATGATCGCGTTCTTGTTGACGACGGCAAGACCGTCATCGCCGATGAAGCCTGCGCCTTGGATCAGATTGTCGACATTCGTCAATGTGTGGCCATTGCCGCGGATGTACACGGCGCCATTGCCGTCGCCGGGATCCATGGTGACCGTTCCGCCGCCGGAAAGGAGCAGATCGCTGCCCGCGATCAGCAGCGTGTTGCTGCCCGCGCCGCCATGGAGTTGGAGAGCCCCCTGGTTCGTGAAGGTGTTGAGCAGCGTCGTGACCGCCCCCAACCCGCTGGCATAGGTGGTGCCGGCGGAGAGCGTCACGGAGTCCAGCGTTGCCGAACCGTTCGTCGCCATCGTGCCGCCGTTGACGGTGGTGAGCGTGCCACCGGTGATGGAGCCGGCGACGGTTACCGCGCCGTTATCCGCCGTAATGGTGGCACCCGCGTTCGCGATCGAATTATGGAGATGCAGCGCGGCGCCGTTGGTCGCCTCTAGGAGGCCGAGATTGGTGACGCCGCCGTTGCCGGCGTTGAGGTCGAGCGCCTGGGTGGCGTTATTGGCGATGATCTTGGTCTTGTTGACGACTGCGAGGCCGTCGTCGCCGATGAAGCCGGAGCCCTGGATCAGGTTGTCGACATTGGTCAGCGTGTGGCCGTTGCCGCGGAGATAGACGGAGCCGTTGCCGTCGCCGGGGTTCAGGGTCACGGTGCCGCCGCCGGCGAGCTGGATATCGGTGCTGAGGTTCAGGATCGCGATGCTGCCGCTACCGGCATTGAGCTGAACGAGACCGTTGTTGGTGAAGCCATTCGTCAGCGTGGTGTGGGTTCCGAGATCGGCGGTAAAGGTGCTGCCGGTGGAGAGCGTCACGGAGTCCAGCGTTGCCGAGCCATTGGTCGACATCGTGCCGCCGTTGACGGTGTTGAGCGTGCCGCCGGTGATGGTGCCGGCAATGGTCACCGCGCCGTGATCGGCGGTAATGGTCGCACCCGTGTTCGCGATCGAATTGCGGAGGTTCAACGTGGCACTGTTGGTGGCTTCAAGCAGGCCGAGATTGGTGACCCCGCCATTGCCGCCGTTGAGGTTCAGCGACTGGACCGCGTTATTCGCGATGATCGTGTTCTTGTTGACGACGGCAAGGCCGTCATCGCCGATGAAGCCTGAGCCCTGGATCAGGTTGTCGACGTTGGTCAGGGTGTGGCCGTTGCCACGAAGATAGACCGAGCCGTTGCCGTCGCCGGGGTTGAGGGTCAGCGTGCCGCCGCCCGAGAGCGCAACATCTGTGCCCATCGTCAGAATCGCGATGCTGCCGCTGCCGGCATTGAGTTGGACGAGGCCGCCGTTGACGAAGTCGTTCGTCAGCGTGGTGACGGTCCCGAGACCGCCGGTATAGGTGCTGCCTGAAGAGAGCACGACATGGTCGAGCGTTGCCGAGCCGTTCGTCGCCATCGTGCCGCCGTTGACAGTATTGAGTGTGCCGCCGGTGATGGTGCCCGCGATCGTGACGGACCCGGCATCGGCGGTGATGGTCGCACCCGCGTTCCCGATCGCATGATAGAGATTGAGAGTTGCGCCATTGGTCGCCTTGAGCAGGCCCGTGTTGGACACGCCGCCGTTGCCGGCGTTGAGGTTGAGCACTTGGACCGGATTGTTCGCCACAATCGTGGCGTTGTTGACGACGGCAAGCCCATCGTCGCCGATATTGCCGGAGCCTTGAATCAGATTGTCCGCGTTGGTCAGTTTGTAACCGTTGCCATGGATGAACACCG
>CAIUCF010000211.1 GCA_903897565.1 uncultured Rhodospirillales bacterium
ACACCGAGCTCTCGCAGGTTGGAGCGTCGCCCAAATTCCCGATTTCGCCGGCGTGACGAAGGAGGGACGTCAGTCTGCGATTGCTCCGCGGCGCCGTCTCCGGCACAACTCAGAGCCCGTGCCGCCCCCGACCGAGAGTTCACGTTACCCATGAAAATCGCCACCTGGAACATCAATTCCGTCCGCCTGCGCATTGCCAATGTCGAGCGCTACCTGACCGAGGCGCAGCCGGATGTGTTGTGTCTGCAGGAGACCAAGACGGTCGACGATACCTTCCCGCATGCGGCGTTCGAGGCGCTCGGCTATACGCATCGGCTGATCCACGGCATGAAGGGCTATAACGGCGTCGCGATCGTCGCGCGGGTGCCCTTTGAGGTGCTTGAGACCCGCGACTGGTACGGCTTGAGCGATCGGCGGCACGCCGCGGTCAAGCTCGAGAACGGCGTGGAACTGCATAATTTTTACGTGCCGGCGGGCGGCGATATCGCCGATCCGGTCGAGAACGCGAAATTCGCGCACAAACTGGGATTCCTCGACGAGGCGATCGCGCATTTCTCGCCCCGCGCCCATGACGGCATCGAGAAGATCCTGGTCGGCGATCTCAACATCGCGCCGCTCGAGACCGATGTTTGGTCGCACAAGCAACTCCTGGACGTCGTCAGCCACACGCCGATCGAAGTCGAGAAGCTCGACGCCTGGCGCGATCGCGGCGGTTTCGTCGACGCCGTGCGCAAGATCATCCCGCCGGCGCAGACCCTGTATTCCTGGTGGAGCTATCGCGCCAAGGATTGGGACGCCGCCGATCGTGGCCGCCGTCTCGACCATGTCTGGGCGACACCCGGTGTCGCCGCCGCCGTGACCGATGCCGAGATCGCGCGGGCGATGCGCGGCTGGGTGCAGCCATCGGACCATGTGCCGGTGACGATCACCTTGGGGTAGGGTGATCAAACCGTCGCGTCATCACCCGACAACCAGCCGATAACCGCCCGCCTCGGTCAGCAGGAACGGGCCCGGCGTAGTTTCCGTCTCCATCTTCTGGCGCAAGCGATAGATATGGGTCTCGAGCGTGTGCGTCGTGACCTCGGGATTGTAGCGCCAAACCTCGGCCAGCAATTGTTCACGCGAAACCGCACTCGCGCCGGCGCGAGCCAGTGCGCGGAGGATTTCGGTCTCCTTCTCGGTCAGGTGAATGACGGCGCCGCCGGTGGCAAGGCTCAGCCGTTTGGCGGCGCCCTCGAAGCGATAGGGGCCGATCGCCACGATCTCCGATACCGGGGGTTCCGTGAGGCCACGCAGCCGTCCGATCAGGGCACCGATTCGGATCGGACGGACGAAGACCTCGTCGGCGTCGAGCGCCTCGAGCAACTCTGCCGACTCCGCGGGCGCAGCCAGCAGGATGATCGCCATACTGTGCGCCGCGGCCCGCAGCGGGCCGGCCAATCCCACGGCCAGGCTCGAGGCCACAACCAGGGCCGCAACCCCGCCCGCGGCAGCGCGACGCAATGTATCCCCGAGATCGGCCGCGACCGCCGCCGACAGGCCCGCATCGTCGAGCTGCTCCGCCAGCATGCGGGCGAATTCGGCGACGGGGTCGAGGATGAGAATC
>CAIUCF010000212.1 GCA_903897565.1 uncultured Rhodospirillales bacterium
CGCGGTCCATGAACATGGCGAGGCGGTCCGATCCGATAGCACGGCGCGACGCGCCGCCATCGCCGACACTAGACGAATTTCCCGGAAGCGGAAAGCGAGGTGCCGGGATATGTGAACGCCGGCCACACCGGCACGCGCAGGTTTAGAATACGATCGTGATGCCCATCAGCATGTTGACGACGCGGTCATCGACCGCCAGCGGCAGCACGATGCTCTCGTAATGGTAATAGCGCTTATCCGCGAGCCAATAGAGCTGGCCCGCCGACATCAGCGGCGCGCGCCGGGCAACGACGTAGTCGGCGGCAGCGACCAGGCGGTCGGCGGCGGCGAGTTCGTTGACCTCGTGGAGAAACCGCCCGGTCCAGTCGCGGCCATGGCTCGCCACCAGCTCCGTGCCCTCGAGCCGCACCCGGTAGCGCCGCGCCGCGACATCGGTCGGCAGGACATCGACCAGGAACATCCGCGATAGCAGCCACGGCACCTCGACGGGATCGAAATCGCGCCGCGCCGGCAGTTCCCGCGCCCCGCGCATCCGCTGCCACACCGCATGGAGCTCCTGGATCTCGGTCCGGCATTCGGTGATCGCCGTGATCCGGCGATAGGTCCCGGGAATGATATCGCGATCCATGAACATGGCGTCTCGCTCCTGTTGCGGCGGCGGGAATGTTCGGACTGTGATCACACTATGCCGAAATCGCACTGACGGGAAGCGGGGGTGTGTGCGGTGCACAAGACTCCACCTTTGCGCGGGCTATCACTTCACGACGGAAGCGACCTCGGTGCCATACCATCCCCTCACCAACCGCACGAACCCACTCCCCTCGAACCGCCCGGCATCGCCCTCGCCGTACAGCAACCCCACCTCGCGCGTCAGGTCGAAATCCACCAGCCGCACCAGTCGCACCCCCGGATCGCTGAAACTCTCCGGCATCATGCCGATGCCCTGGCCGGCGCGGACCAGGGTCAGCATGCGCTCATCGCTGGTGGTCTTGAGCACGAAGCGGGGGCGGACGCCGCGCTGGGTGAAGTGCTGGCTGATGTCGAGGATCGCTTCGCAATGGCGGCGCAGCACCATGCGGTCGCCGGCGAGTTCCTCGGCGCGCACGCAGTCGGCGGCGCTCAGCGGGTGGTCGAGGGGGAGCACCATGGCGTAGTGCTCCTCGGCCAGTTTCTCCGGGCGGAAGCGGGTATGGCTGGGGCGGATTACGGTCCAGGCCAGATCGAGGCGACCGCGCTCCAGCCGTTGCGCCAGGTCGCGCTCCGAGCCGTCGAGCAGTTCCAGCGCCTCGGCCGCGCCGGACTGGCGATGGCGGGTGACGATGCTGTCGACGATCCGGGTCGGGATGGTGTTGAGGATGCCGACGCGCAGGGTGGTCGCCTCGGGGACGTGGTCGATCTCCTGGATCGCGAGGTCGATCTCGCGGGCGATGCGCCGCGCGCGAACCAGGAAGCGGCTGCCGGCGGTGGTCAGCGCGACGCGGCGCTTGTCGCGGTCGAACAACCGGGCGCCGAGCTGGGTTTCCAGCTTGGCGATGCCGGCGGACAGGGTCGGCTGGGTGACGCCGACGCGCTCGGCGGCGCGGCTGAAATTGCCGATCTCGGCGACGGCCAGGAAATAGCGCAGCAGATACTGGTCCATGATAGATGCGGTCTATCAGGATGGGCAGAATCTTTCAATTTCTGTCGATCAGTGGCGAGGGGTATGGTGCGGCCGATGTCAGGTCGTCATTGCGAGCGGAGCGAAGCAATCCAGATCGCGCCGCGTGCAAGAGCCTGGATTGCTTCGTCGCTTTGCTCCTCGCAATGACGATGGAGTATTAGGAATGACGATCGGGAACCGGGGCCGCGATGATCGCTGTCTGCACCGGGATCGTCGATATGCTAGGATCGGATCAACAACATGAAGGCCGCAACGGCGCCAACGGGTGCCTCGGCCTCGAGGAAATGCTGGGAGGCATGGATTTAAGATGAGCGAAGGCACATTCGATTTCGATCTCGGCGAGACCGCCGACGCCATCCGCGAGACCACGGCGCGGTTCGCCAATGACAAGATCCTGCCGCGCGCGACCGAGATCGACGCGACCAACACCTTCCCGCGCGACCTGTGGATCCCGATGGGCGAGCTCGGCCTGCACGGCATCACCGTCGAGGAGGAATTCGGCGGGCTCGGTTTGGGGTATCTCGAACACGTCATCGCCATGGAAGAAGTCTCGCGCGCCTCGGCCAGCGTCGGGCTGTCCTACGGCGCCCATTCCAATCTCTGCGTCAACCAGATCCGCCGCTGGGGCACGACCGAGCAGAAGCGCAAATACCTGCCTAAGCTGATCTCCGGCGAGCATCTGGGCTCGCTGGCGATGAGCGAGTCCGACGCCGGCTCCGACGTCGTCTCGATGCGGCTGCGCGCCGAGCATCGCGGCGATCGCTATGTGCTCAACGGCACCAAGTTCTGGATCACCAACTCCTCGACCGCCGACACCCTGGTGGTCTACGCCAAGACC
>CAIUCF010000213.1 GCA_903897565.1 uncultured Rhodospirillales bacterium
CGGCTTGTTTGCACGGCGCGCGAGTTCGAGGGCGACGCTGAGCCGCGCCAGGGGTGATTTTATCTCGTGGGAGATATCGCCGATCAGGCGCTGCTGCGCCTCGATTGCCGCCTCGAGCTCTCGCGTGCGCTCGGTGACCTTTTCTTCGAGCGTCTGATTCAGGCTCTCGAGATCACGCACGAATTGTTCGCGTTCCTGGGCGGCCCGCTCCAGCCCCTCGGTCATGCGATTGAACGCTCTTGCAAGCGTTCCGAACTCGTCCGTGGTCAATACCGGTGCCCGCGCGTCGAGCCGGTCGGTATCGGCGATGTCGCTGACGACCCGGGTCAGGTCGAGCACCGGCTGGGTCAGCCGGTGCGAGAGCATCCGCGCGAAGCCCAGGATCGGCAGCGCCAGCAGGCCGCCGAGCAGCAACAACTCATTGGCGACATGCCAGAGCGAGGGCGCGACCGGCCCGGCGGATTTCATCGTGAGGACCTGCCATTGCGCCAAGGCGCCCGTCATGCGGGGGGCCTGTCCGACGATGATGCCGAGGGCCTGCGGCGCGCGCGGCGTCGCCAGCAACCCCGCGGCATCGGCGAGGTCGGGGCGGTCGTCGGCCAGAGCCTGCGGCGGATCGGCGTTGTCGAGCAGGATCGTTCCCGTCCCGGAGCTGAACAGCAGCTGTTCGATGGCGCGCCACGGGTAGGTGACGACCAGCGTGCCCAGCCGGTAGTTCGGAATGAAGCTCGCCATGATCGGGATCGACAAGGCGATGATCGGCGTCCCTTTCAGGGGATCGGTGTGCTTGTCGAGAAAGACCAGTCCGCCGTTCGGAACCTTCCAGTGATCGGGAATCGTCGGTGCTTCCCGCAGAATCTCCGTGCCCTCGGAACTCGCAACCAGCCTGCCGGTCTCGCCGAAGACGTAGATCGCACCCGGGAGCGCGTAGACACGGCGGAGGTCTTCCAGCGTGCGGTTGATGCGGCCGTCGGAATCCCCTGTCGGCAACTCGTTCATGACATCGAGCGAGGCCCAGGAGGTGAAATCGATCGCGAGTTCCTGGAGCATGGCGACGAGGCGATCCGACTTGAGGTCGGCGAGACGATCGAGCGCCGCGGCATCGGATTCGATCATGGCCGAGCGCACCCCGGTGAACACGACGAGTGCGGTCGCCGCGTAGGTGACGATCGAGATCGCCAGCAACGAGATCAGGACCTTGCGCAGGATGGATCGGTCGAAGAACCCGATCCCGCGCCCGATGGCGTCGCGAATCATCAGCAGCTCTGGCGGATCTGTCGGACGTTCCTGCCGCGCCGCGGCAACCGGGGCACGTGTCCGCGTCGGGTCAAGCGGCGGGGCCGCTGGGCGGCGGCTCCGGATCGGCGCCGTTCAGCTCGGCGCCGGTCAGAGCGGATTCGATCACGGCGAAGAGATAGCCCGCGTTGCGGACGGTCTTGATGAATTGATCCGTACCGCTGACGGCGACGATCTTGCGGCGCACCTTGCTGATCAGGGTATCGACATTGCGATCGACATAGGCTGACTGCTGGCGGCCGAACGCCGCGGCCGAGAGCTCATCGCGCGAGATCACGCGGCCGGCATTGCGCAAGAGATGTTCAATCAAATTATATTCGGCGCTGGTCACGTCCAGGGTCGTTGTCAGGTAGAAGGCGCTGCGCGCCTCGGTATTCAGACGGAACGGCCCGATCACGAGCTCGCTGTTTCTCGTTCGGGATATAGCGTTGCCGCGGCGCAGCACCGCACGGATGCGGGCGACCAATTCACGCGGGTTTACCGGTTTTGGGACATAGTCGTCGGCGCCGGTCTCGAGCCCGAGGATACGATCGCTGTCCCCATCGCGGGCCGTCAACATGATGACGGGAACCTGGGAGGTTTCACGGAGACGTTTCAAGATCTCCACGCCGGACATGCCGGGCATCATGACGTCGAGCACGATCAGGTCGCGTTTTTCGGGAGTCCTCTGAAACATCGCGACGCCGTCGTGGACGGCCTCGACGGCAAAGCCTTCGAGCTCCAAATATTCGCGGAGCAGTTCGGTCAGCTTGACGTCGTCGTCAACTATCAGAATACCAGCCATGTGATTCGTTCTACACGATCTTCAATCGGACATGAACACCTGGAATAGCGCCCCGCGATAAAAATGCGAAAGCCCGCGAGCGTGCCGGGCTTTCGCAGCCGAAACTACCGCAAATGCGCGACCGAGCTCAGGCGCTCAGCGCCTTGACGCCGGGTAGTTCGCGACCTTCCAGCCATTCGAGAAAGGCGCCGCCGGCGGTCGAGACATAGGAGAGCTTGTCGATCACCCCGGCATGGGCCATTGCCGATACGGTATCGCCGCCGCCCGCGACGGCGAGCAGCTTGCCTGCCTGAACCAGAGCCGCCGCCTGCTTCGCGATTCCGGTTGTCCCCGCATCGAAGGGTGGAATCTCGAAGGCGCCGACGGGGCCGTTCCAGACGAGAGTCTTGGCCTGCTTCAGCCGCTCGACGACGAGCGCCACCGTTTTCGGCCCGGCGTCGAGGATGAGGCTCTCAGCGGGCACCGCGTCGATCGCGACCACCGAGGTGTCCTGACCCGGCGCCAGCTTGGCGGCGATCACGGCGTCGACGGGCAATACGATGGCGCAGCCCGCGGCGTCTGCAGCGGCCTGGATGGTGCGGGCGGTATCGAGCATGTCCTTTTCTACCAGCGACTTGCCGACGGCGACGCCGCGCGCGAGCAGCAAGGTGTTGGCCATTGCGCCGCCGATCACCAGGACGTCGACCTTCTTCACCAGCGAGTTCAGCAGATCGAGCTTCGTCGAGACCTTGCTGCCGCCGACGATGGCCACGACCGGCCGTTGCGGATGATCGAGCGCGGCGCCGAGCGCCTCCAACTCGGCCTGCATCAACAGCCCGGCCGCGTTCGGCAGGACATGGGCCAGACCTTCGGTCGAGGCATGGGCGCGGTGGGCCGCCGAAAACGCGTCGTTGACATAGACGTCACCGAGCTTGGCAAGCGCCGCAATGAAAGCCGGATCATTGGCCTCTTCGCCTGGATGGAAGCGCAGGTTCTCCAGCAGGGCGATATCGCCGGGCTTGAGGGCTGCCACGACCGCCTCGGCTGCGGGGCCGATGCAGTCGCTGGCGAAGGCGATTGTTTTGCCGCCGAGCGCCTTGCTGAGCGGCGCGACTAGCTGCGCGAGCGAATCTTCGGCCACCGGCTTGCCCTTGGGACGGCCGAAATGCGAGAGAATCACGACCTTGGCGCCGAGCCCGACCAGACGGGTGATCGTCGGCACCAGCCGTTCGATCCTCGTGGTGTCACTGACCTCGCCATTCTGCATCGGGACGTTGAGATCGACGCGCAGGAGAACGCGCTTCCCGGCTACCGTGATTTGATCCAGTGTCTTGAAGGCGACCATGTGGTGTTCTCTCGCTCAGTGATTTCGGTCCCGAACATGCGGGATAGGGTGGACGCCGCGATAGTGTCAAGATTCATACCGGTCGCTGCGGCGACTCGCGGCAATTTCCCGGGCGTGGAGGGGGCGATGGCGGCTGTCGCAATTGAATGGATGCGTAGAAGATGAGCTACCGGGCAGCTCTCGTCACCGGCGCCAGCAGCGGCATCGGCGAGGCTTTCGCGCGCTTGCTGCCTGCCGAGACCGACCTGCTGCTCACCGGCCGCCAGGAAGCGCCGCTCCGGGCGCTGGTCGCCGAGTTGTCACGTCCTGGCCGTCGCATCGAATATGTGCTCGCGGATCTGGCCCGCGCCGAAGCGGTCCAGACGGTCGTCGACGCCGCC
>CAIUCF010000214.1 GCA_903897565.1 uncultured Rhodospirillales bacterium
CGAATCCGTCATGTTTGTATTCAGTTATTCAAGTATTTCCATGATCTTGTGATGGATTGAGGGTTGTTGTTGTCGACTTGGTAGAAGAGGGGTTTGTTGATGGCGAGTTGTTGTCCGCCGTCTCGGGTGAGTGGTCTGTATGCGTATGAGCCGACTGATTTTGTTCGGTTTCCGGTGATGATATCGAGGGGGAAGGATAGGAAGAATCCTTTATCGAAGGATCCTTCGCCGAATTGGGCGGCTGAGATGTTTGTCTTGGTTGCGAAGACGCCTGCGGTTATGCCGCTGTCGAATGTTTTGGCGAGTGTGAATGTGGCGCCTTTGTCGCCGGCGAGATATTTGCCGAGGCTCAGGGTTGCGACTGTCGACGGGTTGTATTGGTAGTAGAGGGTGAGGGCGCCGGTGGTGACCTGGTAGTGTCTGGTGTCGAACGTTTCGTCGTAGCCGCGCTGGATGACGTGGTTGAGGTCTAGGCCTGCGGCCCATCGGCTATCGTTGGGTCGGTAGAGGATTTCGCCGTCGACGCCTTGGAACATTTCTTCGAGCAGGCCTGCTGAGGTTCTGGCGTACCAGTCGGGTGCGAGGTTGAAGATTTCGTCGGCCTGGAGGCGGAAGATGCCGTTTGCGCCTTTCTGGAGGTAGTTTTTGATGTCGCTGCGGACATGGGGCAGCGTGCTGTTGGAGTTGAGTTTGAGTTGGTTGAAGTCGTTGTAGATGTTGGCGCCGTAGGTGCCGGTGATGGTGAGGCCGGGTCGGAGTTGGGCTTCGGCGGAGAAGGCGGCGTAGAGCTGGAAGAGGAAGAAGTTGTTGGGTCCGCCGACCTGTTGCCGGAAATGCGGCTCGAGGCTCCAGTTGATGTTGGGGTAGAGGCCGGGTCGGTCGGAGACGTGGAGGGTCTTGGCCAGGACGGGTCTGGTGCGATCGAGATCGGCATGGGTCCAGACTTCTTCGGGTGAGCCTTCGTCGCGGATGGCGGCGTCGAGGTCGTGGCGCATGATGGCGAGATGGGCGTTGGTGATGGGGCCGGTCTCGAGGGTGAGGTCGATGCGGGTGACGTCTGCGGGTGCGTAGAGGTTGACGATGCGGGCGGCTCTGCCGAGTGCCATGGCGGTGGGGCGGTAGCTGCCGTTGGCGAGGCTGAGATAGGCGGTATGGCCGGCGATGGCGAAGCGGATGCCGGTGAGGTTCTGGTGGGCGAGATCGGCGAAGATGCGGCCGGCGATGCGGTCTTGTTCGCTGGCGGGCGGCGCGGTGACGACGCCGGTCTCCGCAGTATCGGAATATCGGGTATCGGAATATCGGGTTTGGGCGGTCCCGGCGATTGCGGGGCGGCGTGGCGGCAGCGGCGGCGGGGCGACGTCGCGGGTCGGCAGCAGGCCTTTGAGGTCGTTGAAGTTGGAATGGAGGGTGAGGCGGAGCATGCCGGTCTTGCCGCGTTCGATGCCGGCGGCGAGCGTGACGGCGGGCCAGGGATTGTATTCGAGGCCGATATTGATGGGGGCGTTGACGATGAAGCGGTTGTCGAGGGCTTCGGTCTGGTAGTCGTTGGGGTCGTATTCGAGTTTGAGGCGGAGATGGTCGATCGGGGTCTGCCACTCGACGCCGCCGAACAAGGCGGCGTTGGGGCCGGTGAAGTAGGCGTTGGGGCTGAAGGAGCCGGCGCCGCCATTGGCGATGGTGTTGGTGGGCCGTTTGAAGTGGCTGGAGACGAGGCCGAACGGGTTGGGCAGGGAGGAGCCGGAGGTCATCTGGCCCCAGGCGATGCCGGCGGTGAAGTCGAGATTGTACCAGCGTCGGGAGGCGACGAGGTACTGGCTGGAGAACAGGCCGGTGCCGGCGATGTCGCGGAAGCCGAGTGCGACGTCGGGCCAGTAGTCGCCTTCCTTGAGCAGGCGGAACTTGAGGCCGAAGGCGCGATCCTTATAGCGCTGGTTGCCGCTGAAGCTGGCGGCGCCGTAGCGGCGGTTCATGATGGCGGTATAGCGGAATCCGACCTCGAGCCAGGGTGCGGGGACGAGGGAGAAATTGTATCGGGTATAGGGATTGACGTTGGACAGGGTGATGTTGAAGTCGCCGACGAGGCCGGTGCGGGCGGAGGGGTCCTGGAGCAGGCCGGTCTCGCCCCAGTCGTTCATGGAGGGCGGCAGGCCGGGCTCGGCGATGCGCTCGTCGGTGAAGGCGGCGGAGAGGCTGCGGTCCTGGAGGTAGAGGTTGCGGTCCTGGGCCTGGGCGGCGGCGGGTGCGATCGCGGCCCACAGCGCGCGCAGCGCGTCGTCGAGTTGCGCCGTCGGGATGGCGCACAGCGCGAGCGGGCACAGGATGACGGCCAGCACGCGCCTTGAGGGCGCGCAACGGGGGCGTCTGCGCCGGGTGGGGGCCCGCATGATGGCGGGGGCTGGTTCGGTCCGGGTGCCTTGCTGCCGCTTAGCGTCCGATCACGGCGAGCGAGGCGCCGGCGAGGGCGAGTTGGCCGACGATCTGGGCGATCGCGGTGGTGAGGCCGAGGCTGTCATAGGCGCTCAGGTCGCGCGGCACGATGATGGTGCTGCCGGGCGGGATCTTGAGGGGGGTGAAGTTCCAGAAGGCCTGGCGGACGGGTTGGGCGGCGCCGTTGGGATAGATGACGAAGACGTGTTTGGGGTCGGCGTTCTGGGTGAAGCCGCCGGCGCGGCGGAGATAGTCGCGGACGTCGAGGCCGGCGGTGAATTCCTCGGAGCCGGGGCTCAGGACTTCGCCGCTGACGGTGACGAAGGAGGGCCGCTTGGGCATGGTCAGGGTATCGCCGGGCTGCAGGACGAGGTCGAGCTGAGGCTTGACCTCGAGCACGGCGGGATCGGCTTCGATGACGACGCGGCCGACGGGTGCGGTGTGGCGCATGTCGGCGACGACCTGCTGCAGCAGCGGGGCTGCGCTCTGGGCCGATGATCCCTGCTGCGAGCCGGTATGCTGGAGTGAGGAGAACAGGGTGGATTCGAGTTCGCGGATGCTGCGTTCGGTGGCGTCGCGCTGGATGTTCTGGACGTCGATGCGGGTGAAGACGGCGCCGTAGGGATAGGCTTCGGTGGTGAGGCCGCCGGCGCGCGCCATGATCTCGGAGAGCTTCTCGCCGCGGCGGATGTCGTAGATGCCGGGGCGCAGGAACTCGCCGCTGAGC
>CAIUCF010000215.1 GCA_903897565.1 uncultured Rhodospirillales bacterium
ATCGCCAAGCATTCGGCCAAGCTCGTCTATGCGGTTTCCAACAGCCGGGTGCCGCGTTTCACCGTCATCATCGGCGGGTCGTTTGGCGCCGGCAATTACGGCATGTGCGGACGGGGGTTTCAGCCGCGCTTCTTGTTTTCCTGGCCGAATGCACGGATTGCGACCATGAGTCCCGAGATCGCCTCCGGCGTCGTCACCGACCTGCGCCGCGCCAGCCTGACACGCGGAGCGGTCGACGAGGCCGAGATCGCGCGCATCGATCGCCAGACTCGTGATCAGTTCGAGGCGCAGAGCACGCCCTACTACGCCACCGCGCGGCTGTGGGACGACGGCATCATCGAGCCGGAGCAGACCCGCGATACGCTGGGGCTGTGTCTGGCGCTGGCGTCGCGGGAGATCGAGCTTCCCGGCCATCGCCCTGTCTACCGGATGTGATGGCATGATCAACTCTCTCCTGATCGCCAATCGCGGCGAAATCGCGGTACGGATCATCCGTACGGCCCGCCGCCTCGGCATCCGCACGATCGCGGTCTATTCCGACGCCGATCGCGATTCCAGCCATGTCCGCGCGGCCGACGAGGCGATCCGGATCGGTCCTGCGCCCGCTCGCGACAGCTACCTGCGGGCCGATGCGATCATCGAAGCCGCCCTGCGCGCCCGCGCCGAGGCAATCCACCCCGGTTATGGCTTCCTCTCCGAGAAGCCGGAACTCGCCGAGCTCTGCGCCAAGGCGGGGCCGGTTTTTGTCGGTCCCTCCGCCGATCGGATCACGGCGATGGGCGCCAAGATCGGCGCCAAGCAGATTGCGGCGAAGGCTGGCGTCGCCTGTGTCCCCGGCTATGTCGGGGGCGACCAGTCCGATGCCCGCCTGCTCGAGGAGGCGGGTCGGATCGGCTTCCCGGTCATGGTCAAGGCCTCGGCCGGCGGGGGCGGCAAGGGGATGCGCCGCGTCTTTGCTGCGGAGGAACTCTCCGCCGCCCTCGACCTCGCCCGGCGCGAGGCCGAAGCGGGTTTCGGCGATCCCGCGCTGCTGATCGAGAAGCTCGTCTTGCGGCCACGCCATCTTGAGGTCCAGATCGCCGGCGACAAGCATGGCAACCTCCTCCATCTGTTCGAGCGCGACTGCTCGGTGCAGCGGAATAACCAAAAGGTTCTCGAAGAAGCGCCGGCACCCAATCTTTCCCCGGCGATCAGAGCGAAGCTCCTCGCAAGCGCCGTCGCCCTCGGCAATGCCATCGCCTACGACAATCTCGGCACCGTCGAGTTCATCTTGGAAGAAGGCCAGGACGAGCCCTGGTTCCTGGAGATGAACACGCGGCTGCAGGTCGAGCACCCGGTCACCGAGGCCATCACCGGCCTCGACTTGGTCGAGTGGCAACTCCGCATCGCTGCCGGCGAGCCCCTGCCGCTGGCTCAGCACGAAATTCGCCAGCATGGTCACGCGATCGAGGCCCGTATCACTGCCGAGCGTGCCGATCTGGATTTTCGACCCGACACCGGCCGCATCACCGGATATCGCGAACCTGAGGGGATCCGGATCGACAGCGGCGTCGCTGCCGGGTCCGAGGTCACCCAGTTCTACGACTCGCTGCTCGCCAAGGCGATCGCCGTCGGGACGACCAGGGAAGCGGCATGCGCGAGTCTCGCGGCAGGACTAAAGGATTTCTCGATCCTCGGCCCGGCGACGACGCTGCCGTTTCTCGTCGACGCAATCGAGCATCCGAGCTTCGCGCGGGGCGAAGCGACGACCCGGTTCATCGAAGACGCATTTCCCGGCGGCTGGACGCCGCGCAGCCATGAGTCCGGCCTCGCCGCCGCGCTCGCCTGCGTACTGGCTCTGGACATTCCGAACTCGCCGGGTTCAGCATGGCAGAATCTGGCCGGTTTTCGCGTCCTCGCGCCTGCCGGGGGACTCGCCGCCTGTCGTGTGGTGATCACGGACGGCGTGGCGCCAGGGCTCGCGACGGTGCGGCAGTTGGCGCCGGGCCGCTACCAAGTTGACCGCGGCGATGCCGAGCTCGTGATCTCCCTGCGCGTGTACGGTCCGAGCGTGGAGGTCGAAAGCGACGGCCGCGTCGTTCGCGGTCATTGGCAGCGGGCGGGGACAGACGTCCAGATCGTGTTGGCGGGTGAACGTCACGCCTTCACCGTTGTCCCGGAGATCGTCGCCAGTGCGGCGGGAGGTCGCGCCAATGCGGGTTCGGGAGCCGTCAGCGCCGAAATGCCGGGCGTAATCGCCGAAGTCAGGGTGGCGCAAGGTGATAGGGTGGCAGCCGGCGACGTTGTCGTCATCCTGGAATCGATGAAGCTGTTCCTGCCGCAGCTGGCGGGGGCAGCGGGCGTCGTCAGCGCGGTCACCTGTCGGGCCGGCGAAACCGTTGCCGCGGGCAAGCCCCTGATCCTGATCGAGGCGACCTGACCCTTTGGCCGGTGGGCAGACCGCCGGTCACAGCCGCCGGCGCTGGCATCATGGTGCCGCATGAACTAACCTGGACAGACAGTGATGGCGGTTGGGAGTGCATATGTCTGTCGCGTTGGACGACGATAACAAGGGGGCGTCGGCCCGGTCCGAGGCGAACGGAAGCGTCGACCCGACCCAGGCTTGCCTCGGCATCGACCGCAATGCGTTGCGCGATCTGGTGGCGGATCTGTATCGGCCGAAACAGGTGATCTATTGGGTCGACTTTCTGCTTTCGGCAGCGGTCGGCTACGCCGCCTTCGCGCTCCTGCCGGTGCGGGATCCATGGTCGCCGATGGGCGCGTTGTTCTACTGCGTCGCGGTGCTCGCGCTGTATCGCGCGGTGATCTTCACCCATGAACTCTCGCACAAGCCGCTGAACCGGTTCCGGGCGTTCCGCTTCGCCTGGGATATGCTGTGCGGGGTTCCGATCCTGCTGCCCTCGTATTTCTACGACGAGCATAAAAGCCATCATGCCCAGCGAACCTATGGCACGCCGCGTGACGGCGAGTATCTGTCCTATCCGCGTCTGCCGGTCGGCTATACCGTGCTGCTGTTCGCGATCTCTCCCCTTGTGCTGCCGGCGCTGGTCTTCCGCTTCCTGGTGCTGACGCCGCTGATGGCGATCATTCCGGGCCTGCGGGCCCTGGTCCTTGCCCATGCGTCGTCGCTGGTGATCGACAGCGCCCATCGCCGCGCGCTGCCGAAGCCGCCGCTGCCAAGGCGCTGGATTGTCCAGGAGCTTGCCTGTTTCGTCTGGTGTGTCGCGGTCGCCCTCGGGCTATTCCGCGGCCTGATCCCCGTCGCCCGTCTGGCCGAGGCGGAATGGGTGGTCAGCGGGATATTCGCCGTCAACGCGCTGCGGACCTTGCTCGCGCATAAATACGCCGGCGATCGGCAAGGCGTCGGGTTTCACGAACAGGTCCTCGATTCCAATGATTTTCCGGGCCCGTTGGGCGTGTCCTGGGCGCCCGTCGGCCTCCGATTCCACGCGCTCCACCATCTTCTGCCCAACATGCCCTATCATGCGCTGGCCACTGCGCACCGACGGGTGATGGCAGCGATCCCGGCGGATTCGCCCTATCACGGTTGCCAGCAGCGTTCGCTGCTCTCGGGGATCGGCGCCGCGATTGAATTGCGGCGGCGATTTCCCTAATCATTCACCCCGCTTGCCCCGCGCGTTCGGTTCTAGGAGAGACTCTTGCCAGAAGCTACACTCACCAGCCCCGCGCGTTCCGCGGTGACCGTCACACCGGTCGAGGGCAAAGCGATGTGGCGGGCGTTCCACCGCCTGCCGCACAGCCTGTACAAGGACGATCCCAATTGGGTCCCGCCACTGCTGCTTGAGCGCGGCATCCATTTCGATACCAAGCACAATCCATTCTTCCAGCACGCCAAGGCGGCGTTCTGGCTCGCGACGCGCGACGGCGTCCCGGTCGGCCGCATTACGGCGCAAATCGACTCGCTGCATCTCGAACGCTATCAGGACGCCACCGGGCATTTCGGCTTTATCGAGGCGATCGACGATCGCGAGGTCTTTGCCGCGCTGCTGCACACCGCCGAAGCATGGTTGAAATCGCAAGGCATGCGGCGCTGCGTCGGTCCGGTCAGCTTCTCGATGTGGGACGAGCCGGGATTGCTGATCGAGGGCTTCGATCGGCCCCCCGCGGTGCTAATGGCGCATGCCCTGCCGTACTATCAGAAGCACATCGTCGAACTCGGCTATGGCCAGATCCAGGATCTGCTCGCCTATGACTACAAGAACGATCTGAACATCCCGCCGACCATGGCGCGGATCATCGCGCGGACTCAAGAACAGCATGCGTTCCAGTTTCGCCACATCCGCATGGACAAGAAGAACTTCAAATCGGAAATCGCGATCCTGCTGGACATCGTCAACGACGCCTGGTCGACCAACTGGGGCTTTGTCGCCATGACCCAGGCCGAGATCGACGATATGGCCATGGTGTTCAAGGTCCTGCTGCGGCCCGAGGCGGTGGTCATCGCCGAGTATGAAGGTGAGGCGGCTGGTTTCGCTCTGACCTTGCAGGATCTCAACGAGGCGATCCGCGACCTCAAGGGCCGCCTGCTGCCGTTCGGATTCATCAAGCTGATCTGGCGCCTGAAGGTGGCCGGCACGCGCTCGGGACGGATGGCGATGATGGGGGTTCGCCAGAAATGGCAGAATTCCCGCATCGGCGCCGGCCTCGCCATGATGATCATCGAGCAGACGGCCCGCAGCCACAACGCGCGCGGCATCGAGCGCGCCGAGCTTTCCTGGATCCTCGACACCAACTATCGCATGAAGCACATGCTCAAGCTGATCGGTGCAACCGTCTACAAGCGCTACCGGCTCTACGAGAAGGCGCTCTCCTGATGCCCGATCGCCGCCGTCGCGCTCGCGACCGGCGGGACTTTGAAGCCCGGGATACTGCTCGCGAAGAAGGTCTCGACCGCATCGACGGTGCGGTCGATATCTTCGGGGCTATGGCTCGCCGAGATGAAGAAACGAATCCGCGGCAATGACTTGGGCACGCCGACATGGACGATCGGCGGGGCATAGATGTCGTGGGTCAACAGGAATTCCGAGCATTTGAGGGTGCTCTCCAGATCCGGAAACAGGATCGGCACCAGCCCGTAGCCCATCGCGGCGCCGGTCGCGAGCCCGGCGTCCTGCGCCCGGTTGAGGAAGCGCTCGGCGTTGGTGTGCAACTTGGCCGCCCGCTCCGGCTCCGCGATCACGAGTTCCAGCGCTGCGTGCGCGGCGGCCGCGATTACCGGTGGTAAGCCGACGCTGTAGACGAAGCCCGGCAGGGTGAAGCGCATCCAGTCGAGCACCGAGCGCTGCGCGCAGATGAAGCCGCCGCAGGAGGCGAAGGTCTTGGACAGCGTGCCGATAATGATGTCGATCCGACGCGGATCCGTGCCGAAATGCTCGCTGACGCCGCGGCCGTTGAGGCCGAGTCCGCCGATCGAATGTGCCTCGTCGACCAGCAGCCAGCAGCCGAATTCGTCCTTGAGCGACAGCAGGCCCGGCAGGTCGGGGAAATCCCCGTCCATGCTGTAGAGCCCCTCGACCACGATCAGGCAGTTGCGGTGCTTCGAACGCGCCTCGACCAGCAGAGACCGCAGATGGTCCATATCGTTGTGGCGGAACTGCATGGACGCTGCCTTGGCACCCATAACCCCGGAGACGATGCTGTTGTGGCTGAGTTCGTCATACAGGATCAGATCACGCCGGCCCATCAGATGCGAGATGGTCGAGAGATTGGTCAGATAGCCGCTCACCAGCGTCAGGCAGGCATCGGTGCCGACGAACTTCGCCAGCGCCTCTTCCAACTCGGCATGAATCAGACGTTCGCCGCCGACCAGCCGCGAGCCCAGCGCGCCGACGCCGATCTCATCGAGGGCGCGATGCGTCGCCTCACGAATCGCGGGATGGCCCGATACGCCGAGGTAGTCGTAGTTCGCGAAACTGACCAAGGAGGACCCACGCAGCCGCGCCGCCTGCTGCAGCCCGTCCAGCGGAACGAACCAGGGGTTGCTGGTTTCGAGAATCGCGCTGCCGGCCAGCCGGATCCGGCGATCGGCAAAGGCGGCCAGCGAATGGTCGGATTTCTGCAGCGGCGACCCCCGCTCGTCCTTGGTCATCGAAAAAAGACGAGCAGAGAAGTTTTATTGCCCGAAGATTCCGGCCCGCAAGCAAATGACCCTACGTGCTCGGACGAAATGACTCGGTACATGGCGATCCTTAGAACTTTTACGACGTCGTTGCTGGGGCATCGAATGTCTTGATTTACATTAGCGGCGGATCAAAGCATTTTTGCCGCCAGCATGTCCAGAGGCACCCCGATATGTCCGCCTGGCTGCCGCCTGCCGACATATCTGGCGCTCCTGTCGCGGGCATCTGCGGGGGCGGTGACGGCGGGGCTTCTGGTCATTTCTCCTGAGCGGCTTTGTCTGGCTCTGAGGACGGGGCTGCCCGAGATGCCGCGTCGGAATCGACGCGCTCGAAGATGAAGATCGTCTGAGTCAGGCTCTCGTAACCCGCGAGAGCAGGCCATACCCCTCGCTGATAGCGGGCAACATGCGCCAGGTGATAGGGCAGGTTGCCATGGAACAAGGCAGTGAAATAGTTGCGGTTCTCGGTTTCACGCGCAACAGAGGCCTGAACCGGCTGAGTGATCCGCCCGTCGACCGACCCCGTGATGTCGGTTCTCAGATAGTCCTCCAGCCAGAAGCCATTCATGACGAGGAAGCGCGGATTTCGCGTCGCTACGTCGCGAAAAGGCTGCTCGATTTCGATGACCCCGGGCAGCGGATTGCGCAGCTTCAGCGGTTTTCGGTCGAGTCGGGTTACGGTCGCCGTGACCGGAAAGCGGGGCAGGAACGCGTTGAGCCCATAGGCCTCGATGCGATCGCCGGGACGAGTCGCGGCAACGAGCCAGCGTTCGGCGTCGTAGCGCGAGTCGCCCACGAAAGCCGCATCGATCGCCGCGCAACCGAAGAACGCGACCACGGCGACGGCCAGGATCGCGACCCGCGCAGGATACCGTATCCAGGACCGGGTGGCGTAGGCGAGGCTGTCTATGGCGACGCCGATATAGCAGGCGAGGAACAGCGACTGCGGCAGCAGGAACCGGTTCTCGGTTCGGAGCGCGACCAAATTGAAGGCCGAGGTGAACGAGACCACGGCAAGCAGAGGTAGTAAGCCGGCGACCAGGGTCGGAGTGTCGTGTCGGCGTCTTGCCACATGCAGCGCGATGCCGAACATCCCCAAGACCCCGGCCGCGGCGGGATACGAGCGTGGGAAATAATTCGCCATGTCTTGCAACAGCGCCAACCGCCCGCGCAGGTCGGCCTGATACTGCACGTAGCCTTGGCTCGCCGGTCCGGTGAGGAAGGCTAGTCGTTTGACGAATCCGGAGGGATTGGTGATCGCGCCGTCGACCGCCAACAAAGCGAGCAAGGCGATGGCCGCCCAAAGTGCCAGGCGCGGAACGAGGGTTTGGACGTTGCCTCGGGCCCAAGCGTCGAGGGCGAGCCACAGCGCCAGGAAGATCGGCAGGCTGAGCACGAATAGGGCGTAGGCCTGATCCTTCGTCGCGATCGCCGCCGCCGCGGCCAGCATCGCCCAGCGGATCCGGCGCAAGTCGCGCTCGACGACCAGACGCATCCAGTTCCACAGCGCGAGGCTTGCCCAGAACAGGTAGGGCCCGTCGAGATTGGTGACCTGGCCGTAATAGGTGAAGGTAGCGTTCAGGGCGCAGGCCGTCGCCGCGGCGAGACCGGCACGCCGGCCGGCAATCAGAGCGGTCATTTGCCCGATGATGGCGATCGTCGCGACCGACATCGCGACGCTGACCAGGCGGGCGACGATCGCGAAGAACGTCATATAGGGAACGTGGATGAACGCCGCGATGACATCCTGACGGGCATGGGAATGCGCCGAGAGCAGTGCGAGCAGCCAGCCCGGGAGGGTCAGCACCATCAACAGCATCATGTGGAGCGGCGGATAGGTGAAGTACGCCCCGGGCACGAAGGTCTGCACCGCCCCGACCAGGAAATTGCGGGGCGCGACCCCGTCATCGTCCCAGCCATCTGCCGCCGGGAGTCCCCAGGTGAGCCCGAACAGCCGCAACCCCGTTGCGACCGCCAGGATCCAGAACATCGGTGACCGGTACCAGGGCCCCGCCGGGTTCAAGGTGGCGGTCACGGCGTTCATGGCGAAGTTTCGCTGATGTCGCCCTTGCTTCGAGCCTGCTCGAAAAGCCAGGGCAGTCCGACGACGACGAACTCGAGAGCTTGGTCGAACCCGGTCATGATCACCAGCACGGCAGCGATCCGCGGCTGCGAGAGTGACATCATCCCGGCCGCCGCCATGCCGACGCCGACGAACAGCAGATCCTTGCGCGGGATCAGGGGCAGGCGGGTGATCAGCAGTCGCAAGCCCACGAATTCAAGGCAGATCGCGGCGTCGGGCAGGGCGCCAGACAGCCACCACAGCAGGAATTCCAGCGCCAGCGCGAAGGCGCTGCGAGAAAGGTGAATGAAGAAGGTCGAGACGATCTGCCGCCTGCTTAGGCTGGTTACCCGGCGGCCGCCCATGACCAGGGCGAGGCACAGCACCAGGGGTAGCGAGGCGACGCCGCCATAGCTCCAGAGATTGGAGGAGATCGCCGCGGGCAGCTTCAGGTCGCCGCACGCGGTCAGCCCGAGCAGGATCATCCAGACCATCGTCAGCCCGGCTCCGGCCGAGAGCACGTTGGAATCCTTGACCGCATGCAGCATGTCGGCGCGGCCGATCTTGAGGTTGCGATCGACCCAGAGGCAGAAATAGGCCTCGCCGGAATACTCGACCATGACGTTGTTGAGGTAGCGCTTGCGCAGCAGCACAGTGAGCGGCAGCGCCCTGCCCACGCCCCAGAGATTGCGGTAGATCGTCATATCGGCCGAAGGCTGAATGAAGAACGGCAGGAACAGCACGACATAGAAGGCCAACGAATCCGGCCGAGCCTCCCAGACCTGGCGCCAGCCGATCTGCGCGAGTCCATGGCCGAGATAAACCAGGAGCGCCAGCGGCACACCCCAGCGTAGCGCCGTCGAAACCGGCTTGCGCCAACGCCCGAAACGGCGATCGATGGCGGCGTTGAGTCTGGCAACCGAACCCCGGATCGTTTCGGCGAGATGCTGTTTCATTTTCCTGTGCGACCGCCGGCGAAGCTGATGCGCCACGCGATCCGAAAGACGATGCGGATGAGCAAGCGGGGCAGGAGGCCGGTCAGGCGTCGGATCACGGCGAACTGCCAGGGCAGGACGATTTGGCTCGCGCCGCGTTCGAGTCGGCGGGCGATGATCACCGCTGCCTTATCCGCGGAGATCAGGAAGGGACGCGGCTCCGTCAGCCCCTGGCTCATCGGCGTGTCGACGAAGCCTGGGACGACCAGTGAGACGCCGACGCCGTAACGGGCGACGCGCAGGTCGAGCGCCTCGGCGAACAGGGCGAGCCCCGCCTTGGTGCCGACATAGACCGGCGCCATCGGCAGTGGAAAACTGTCGGCCACCGATCCGACCAGGACGATTCGCCCGTGTCCGCGGGCGGCCATGCGGCCGGCGAGCAGATTCGCACAGATCACGGGAACCGTGAAATTCACCGTCGCCATACGCTCGGCGCTGCGTCGATCTTGCGCGATATCCGACGGTGTCAGGCTGCCGCCGAGACCGGCATTAAAGATCGCGAGATCGAGCGGGTAGCGTTCATCCGCGCTTTCAAGTTGTGCGACGAGTTCATCGAGGGCCGTGAGGTCGAATCTCGCGGTTTCGACGGTCGCTCCGGCCGCACGGCATTGCTGTGCCGTCGCCTCCAGGCGCGTCGCGTTCTGGCCCCAGAGAAGCAGCTGGATACCCGGTCTGGCATAGATGCGCGCCAGGGCGGCGCCGATGCCGCTGGAGGCACCGGTGATCAATATGGTCTGGACGGACATCGGCTCCGCTGCGCCACGGGGGCGGAAATTACACGCGCTCTGCCGCACGGCATGTACGGCAAGCGGGTTGACAGATGCATCCTCGCCCCCCTTTGTAAAGGCCAATTCAGGGGGCGGGCCGGAAGACGGCGTGCGGATGCGGGGGCACCCCAGACGATGAGAGTTGCAACGGGAAGTGCGGGACGCGGGCTCAGTGCCAGATCAGACCACCGAGCCACCGAGCCGCGATAGGACGCGTCGCCCGCTGCGAATCGCGCTGATTGCCAGTTCCTATAACTATATCAAGGACGGCGTCGCGCTGACCCTGAACCGGCTCGTCGCCTATCTCGAACAGCATGGGGTCGAGGTACTGGTCTTTGCCCCGGTGGGTGATGCCCCGGCCTTCGCCCATCACGGCACCGTGGTCCCGGTCCCCTCCATCGCGCTGCCGCGACGCCCGGAATATCGTCTCGCCTTCGGCCTGTCGCGAGACAATCGCGCGCGCCTCAAGGCGTTCGATCCGGATGTCATTCATATTGCCTTCGCCCCGGATTTCCTGGGCTACAGCGCCTGGCGGCTAGCTGAGCGCGAAAAAATCCCGCTCGTTGCGTCCTACCACACCCGCTACGAGACCTATCTCAAGCATTATTGGTACGTGGCGCCGCTGAAGGGCGCACTGGCCTGGTATCTGCGCCGCTTCTACAGCGCCTGCCGCGAGGTCTATGTGCCGAGTCCGTCCATGGTCGAAGTCCTGCTCGCGGAGGGCTCGCGCGACAATTTTCGGCTTTGGCCCCGTGGTGTCGATCTCGACCAGTTCGATCCCGGCAAGAAATCCCTCGCGTGGCGTACCCAGCACGGGATCGGCGCGGATGAGGTTGTTGTGCTTCACGTGTCGCGTCTCGTGCGGGAGAAGCGTACCGATACGCTCGAGGCAACCTTGCGGCTCCTCGAAGCGCGCGGCGTCCCCCACCGCAGCGTGATCGTCGGCGACGGACCCGAGCGTGCCAACCTGGAGTCGCGACTACCGAGGACTGTCTTCACAGGCTTCCTGCAGGGCGAAGACCTCAGCGTCGCCTATGCATCCTCGGATATCTTTGTCTTCCCGAGCGAGACCGAGAGCTTCGGCAATGTCACCCTGGAGGCGCTGGCCTCCGGCCTGCCGAGCGTCTGCGCTGATGCCACGGGCAGCCGCTCCCTGGTAGAGCATGGCCGCTCCGGTTATCTCGCGAGCCCAGGATCGGTCGAAGACTTTGCCGGCTATGTCACGCGCCTGATCGAAGATGAAGGCCTTCGGCGCGACATGGCAGCCGCCGCTCGCGATCGCAGCAGGACCTTCTCCTGGGATGGGACGATGGCCCGTATCCTCGGCTACTACGAGGCCCTGCTCGCAGGGACGGCGACGTGAAGATCGTCGATGTCGCGGAGTTCTACTCTGCCACCAGCGGCGGCGTTCGTACCTATGTCGACCAGAAATTCCTGGCGGCGGCGGCGCAGGGCCACTCGCTCACGGTCATCGCGCCGGGGAAGGAAAACCGCGAGGAGCGCCGCGAAGGCGGCAAGCTGATCTGGGTCGAGGCGCCGCAGATGCCCTTCGACCCCAATTATCACCTGTTCTGGCGGGCCGCGGATGTCTGGCGCATCCTCGATCGCGAAGCGCCGGACGTGGTCGAGGGCTCCTCGCCCTGGCGCGGCGGCTGGCTCGCGGCGCAATGGCAGGGACCGGCGGCGCGCGCCCTGTTCATGCATGCCGATCCGGTCGCGGTCTATCCGCAGACCTTGTTGTCCGGGGTGCTCGCACCCGCGACGATCGACCGGATGTTCGGCTGGTTCTGGTCGTATCTGCGCCGGCTCAATAGCCATTTCGACGCCTGTGTGGTGGCCGGGGCCTGGCTTGCCGCGCGGTTCGAGCAGTATGGGCTGAAGAATCTCCAGGTCGTGCCGTTCGGGGTCGATACCGGCGTGTTCGGCCCCGGGCGACGCGATGAGGCGCTGCGCGCGTCGATGCTTGCCGAATGCGGCCTCGGGCCGGACGCGGCGCTGCTGATCAATGTCGGGCGCCATCATCCGGAAAAGCGCATTCCGATGCTGATCGACGCCGTCACCCAGGCCCAGCGTGCTCGGCCGGTGGGCCTCTACGTCGTCGGTGACGGCCTCAGCCATCGCAGCGTGGTGACCAAGGCTGCGAGCGCGGTCCATGTCCATGTCGCGGGCCGGATCACCGACCGTGCGCTGGTCGCGCGGATGATGGCGAGCGCCGATGCCATGCTGCATGGCTCGACCGCCGAGACCTATGGCTTCGTCGTCGCCGAGGCGCTGTGTTGCGGCACGCCGCTTGTCGTCCCGAGCGCCGGTGGCGCCGGCGATCTCGCCTCCCCGGACTATGCCGAGACCTATGCTCCGGGCGACCGCGAAGACGCGGCAGCAGCCATCCTGCGACTGCTCGGCCGCGATCGTGCCGGTCTTACCGCGGCAGCCCTGGCGGCAGGCGCCGATAAGGTTGGCGATATCGACGCCCATTTCGCCAAGCTGTTTGCATTTTATGGCGACATCGCCCGCCGCAAGGCGGAACGCGTCGCTTTCACGATCGAACGCCAGTGATGACGCGGAGAGAATTCCTGCGGGGCGTCGCGACGATGTGCTTTGCAGCGGTCGTGGTCATGATATTGGGCAACACGCCGGCCGCTGCGCGTTCCCTGTCGATCGCCGTCGAAGAGATCGACCATATCCCGAGGCTGCGCAACGAGTTTCCGGTGCCGAACGAGCCGAACATGCTCTTCTACATCCAGCGTTCAGTCAATGCGAACACGGTGGTCTATGTTGCGCCCGCCGAGTGTCGCGGCACTGCTGATCCCGTCAACGTCTATTGGCGCCTCTACAACATCGACGGTCATACGCGGCCTCTCAACTTCGTCGAGCGCGTGCTGGCTTATGGCGTGAACTCCGTGGTCGTGCGGCCGCCGCCGGCTGCCACGAGTTTCCGGATCGCCGCCATTCCCGAGTTGGAACTGATTCTGGAAGAGGATGCCGCCGGCCACCCCGAGGCGGTGATGCAGTTCGCGCATCGCACCGCGCGTCTGGTCTATGTCTACCTTCAGGTCGATGACCGTGGGATCATGCCGCGGGTGACGGCGCTGGATCTGTTCGGTATCGAGCAAGGTACGGGCAAAGCCCTGCACGAGCATGTCATCCCGCACTGAGCGAGGGCCCGCCCGCGGTCAGGGTTCCGCGGGGGCCGCCTTCAGCGGTCGGCCAAGCCGGTAGCCGAGAATGCGGAACGCTGCGACCGTCGCGGCGACCAGAATAACCGGCACGAGCCACCCGGCGAGTCCGGCCGGCATGTACCCATTCTGTCCCATCAAGAGGCACGCCTTGGTTCCGGCATGCGCCATGTAGCCCGCCATGATGATGCCGAAGACCGGGAGCGGTTCGACGCTGTAGGGGAGCAGCAGGATCGCCAGAGACGCCGCGAGCACCGCCATGGCGCCGGGCAGCAGGGCTTCGCCGTAGAGCACCTGGATGCGGGTGCGATAGAGGCCGCGAGACAGCGGCGCTTCGTCGTAGGGCTCCAGCGCCCGCAGCACCGAGATCGGCAGGTATTGCGGCTCGACGCCAAGGACGCTGAGCCAGAGTGGGGGGACGTTCAGCACGATCGAACGCTGGGCGAACGGCAGCATCTGGTGATGCCCGGGGTCGTCGGCGACGAAGGACGGGGCAGACGAATCTTGGTCGGCCGAGGGTGTCGGCGGCACCCAGTAGCTGCCATCTTCCATCAGCCAAGTCGCGGTGCCCGATACCTGATGCGCCGACCGCGCCCGGTCGATCTCGATGAGGTGATTCTGATCGTCGAGTTTGAAGAAGGTGAGTTCGTGGAGAACCGGGGGCGGGCCATAGGTGATTTCCGCCTTCAGGAGCCCGGTCGACGACGCGATCCAGTGGACGTCGCCCGCGCGCGTGCGATCGAGCCGCTGGCCATCGAGGCCGAGCCTTTCGCGCATCTGCACCGCCATCGCTTGCGGCCCCAAATAGGCATCGAGCGTGAATTCCAGCGGTCCGAGGATGAGGCCGAGCAGGACGGCCGCGGGAAGGCACTGGCTCGGCGAACGCCCGGTGTTCCACACGAACATGCGCTCGCCGGCCTGGGTATGGGTGATCTCCGCCCAGGCGACGCCGAGAAAGGTCGCGAACGGCAGCAAGGGTGCCACCAGACCGGGTATCCGCAGGGCCGAGAAGCGCAACAGAGTCCAGGAACCGTGCGGCGAGCCGCTTCCACCGCTTGCTGTGACGAGGTCGATCTGCGGCCACAGATCGATCGTCAGAGCGATGATCATCAGCACCGAGGCCACCATGGCGACATGGCGAAGATAGCCGGCCAGGACGTAGCGGGTATAGCGGCCGGTCCAGATCGCCGGCTGGATCGCGTCTGTGTTCATGAGCGCGACAGCTGGGGCCGGATGATGTCGCCCTGGGTGCGGGTGATCGACAGCAGGAGCGGGACGGCCAGCACAGCACTAAGGACGATCGGCAACGACATGGCCGAGAGCCAGTCCATGGGTGCGATGACCCTGACGAGCCAGGCGCTGGTGATGTTCAATGCCATCAGGGCGAGGCAGGCGAGCGGCAGGACGGCGTGATTGGTCGCCCGCGATGTGGAACAGACAGCGACGAGGGCGATCATCGGCGCGAGCAGGCACAGGAGGCCACGTGCGACTCGTTCGCCGAGCAGGCGCATCTCCGTCCGTTGCCGCGCAGGGTCGGCGGGCGTTTGCTGCCACAATTGATCGATCAGCGTCATTTCCTTGAGATCACTGCCACGCGGCGGGAACGGCAGCAGGTCGTCGAGCTTGAGTTCCTGGACGACGTCGCCCGCCGACAAGGCGCCGTTCGAGGTGTCTGCGCAATTCGAACAGGGCGAAGAGGTTCCCCCTGCCTGGTTCGCTGGGGTTGCCGGCCGGGGTTCGGAATAGACGGTCGAGGAGAAGCCGCTGAGCCGCAG
>CAIUCF010000216.1 GCA_903897565.1 uncultured Rhodospirillales bacterium
CCGGTCGCTGGAGCTGATCCTGCGCGAGTTGGAAGCGACGATGGCGCTGTGCGGGCTGACCGACGTCGCCGCGATCACCCGCGAGGCGATCATCGACGGCCCGCCATGGCTGCCGCCGCCGCGGCCTGCGCGCGAGGATACGCCCGTCCTGGCCTCCGTCATTCGCTAAAGATCTCGCCTGAGCTTTCGAGGAGAAGCATCATGTTCGGCAATTACAAAATGCACGACAACAGCGGCGTCAATCCGCCCTATGCGCCCGCATATCCGGTCGAATGGGAATGCCCGCTACGCACCCTCGAAGTGGTGACCCGGGTCGATCCGGCCAAGGTGAAGGCGCTGCTGGCGGACACGCCGTTCGAGCTCGTGAATGATCGCGTCGCCTTCCGCTTCATGGTCTCGCCCGGCCACACCCTGGCGATCCATGCCGGGCAGATGTTCGACCTGATGGTCACCGTCGCGGTGCGCTACCAGGACCTGTTCACCCAGACCCATATCTACATGTATTGCAGCGACCCGATGGGCATCTGCGCCGGGCGCGAGCTGTTCGGCTATACTAAGAAGGACACCCATTACGCCTTCGACGAGGCCGCCGACGGCAGCATCACCGGCTGGGTGCGGCGGCGTTCGGTGCCGCTGGTCGATTTCAGCTTCACCCCCGATCCCGCGGCGCCGCTGGTGCTGCTGACCGACGAGGCCGCGCAGCCGGGCGGCGAGATCCATGTCCGCCGCGTGCCCGATCCCGAGAAGCCGGGCATCGCCTATGCCGATATCGTCTATCGGCGGACACCGCTGCAATACTCCGCACCCGTGAGCGGCACGGTCGACTGGACCCTGCATCCGAGCAGTTTCGATCCGATCGCGGCCCTGGAACCCGAGGTGCTGAGCGCCCATTTCATGACGTCGGAGGTCTATGGCGGCGGCTTTGCCGTCGAGGATCGCCGCCTGCTCAAGCGGCTCTACCCATAAGGCAGAGGAGACGGTGCATGGCATCCCAGGCGGTTGCGGTGGTCACGGGCGGCGGTGGCGGCATCGGCAGCGCCACGGCGCGCAAACTGGCGTCAAAGGGCTGGGCGGTCGTGGTCGCCGATCAATCGGCCGAGATCGCCACCGAAGGCTATGATGCGGCCGCCGTCGTCGCCTGCGACGTGACGAATGCCGAGGAGGTCCGTGACCTGCTCGGCTTCGTCGGCCGCCGCTTCGGCCGGCTCGACGGCTTCTTCGCCAATGCCGGAATCTCCGGTCTCGTCACCGGCATCGCCGATTACCCCGAGGACGTCTTCGACCGGGTCATATCGATCAATCTGCGCGGGACCTTCCTTTGCCTCAAGCACGCCTTGCCGCTGCTGCGCGAGGGTGCCGGCGGCAGTTTCGTCGCCACCGCCTCGACCTCGGCGATACGCGGCCGCGGCAATCTCGCCGCCTATGTCGCCAGCAAGCACGGCGTGCTCGGCCTGGTGCGCAGCGCGGCGATGGAATGCGTCGGCTCCAATGTGCGTGTCAACGCTGTGCTGCCCGGCCCGATCCACACGCCGATGATCGACGAAATCAACGCCATGGCCGCCAAACTCACCCCCGGCGGCACCATCCAACGCGCCACGGCCGCGCCCTACGGCCAGCCCGAGGATGTCGCCAACACGGTGGCGTTCCTGCTGTCGCCGGACGCGGCGCATCTCAATGGGGCGGAGATCGTCGTCGATGGCGGGAGTACGGCGGCGTAGGGGGCGAGCCGGCGGATCGTACCTGAATCGACCTCACCACCTACTCGGTCGTCATTGCGAGCCGAAGGCGCGGCAATCCAGTCTTTCCGCAGCGACGACGCTCACAACAAATCCTCATACAGATCCCGCCAATCGGGATTCGACGGCTCGATCAGGCGCAGTTTCGTCTCCCGCGAACCCGCCTTGATCTGCTTTTCCCGCATGATCGCGTCCGCCATCGTTTCACGGGCTTCGTACCAAACGAGTAGCTTACAGCCATACCTGGCGGCGAAGCCCGGCACGACCGATTCCCGGCGCGCCCAGACCCGCTCCACTAGATCCGACGTCACGCCGGTATAAAGCGTCCCGTTCCGTCTGTTCGTCATGATGTATACGGCTGGTTGCTTCATCGTCTCCGCCTAGGCGTCAATGGAGCGGCGGCATAACTGGATTGCCGCGCCTTCGGCTCGCAATGACGATATCTCTTAAGGCGAGTGCGTTGTCCAGGCGGCGATAGACTTGTCCGTTGCCTACCAAACAAAATTGTGCGACTCCTTACCTCTCAATTCCGGGGAGGGACTCGTGGCGGCGCCGCGTGCAACGGATGGATCGGGTGAGCTGCGCAGTGCGCGGTTGGCGAACGAGCTGAAGCAGCAGATCGGGATCGGCCAGTATCCGGTGGGCACGGCGCTGCCGACCGAGATCGAGCTGTGCGGCCGCTTCGGCGTCAGCCGCTATACGGTGCGCGAGGCGTTGCGGCGGCTGGCCGAGCTGGGGCTGGTCGCCAGCCGTCAGGGCTCGGGCACAAGGGTGATCGCGCAGACGCCGCGTGCCGCCTATGTCCACTCCCTGCAGTCGTTGTCCGAGATCTCGCAATACACCCGCGATACGCGCTTCGATATCCAGTCGATTCAATTGGTTGCGCTCAGCGCGGAGGATGCAGTGAACGTGCCCGCGCCCGAGGGCTCGCGCTGGATTCAGACCACCGGCATGCGCCGCACCCCGGATGGCGAGGCCATCGCGTTCTCGAAGATCTTCGTCCATGGCCGCTTCACCCGCCTGATGCCGGAGCTGAAGACCCAGGTCGGGCCGATCTACGCCTTCATCGAACGCGAGACCGGCGAGGTTGTCGCCGAAGTCCGCCAGATCATCCGCTACGCCGCCATGCCGGGCGAGGCCGCGGCGGCGCTCAAGCTGAAATCGGGGGCGCCGGCGATCTTCGTCACCCGGCGCTATCTCGATCTCAGCGGCGGGCCGATGCTGACCTCGGTCAGCTGGCACCCGGCCGAACGCTTCACCTATGCCATCACCCTGCATCGCGATTCGATCGAATAGCCCGAAGCGGGTTGTCGACGTCGTCGAGTTCGGTCTATATTCGTCCGGACAAATAACGATCCAGAACGATGGCGGAGGAAACGATGGATGATCAACCGGTGATACGGACGATAGATCCCGTCGACGAACGCCGGCTGTTCGAGACCATCGATCGCTGGGTCGAACGCGACGTCCGCCCGGTCGTCAAGCATTTCGACCATGCCGATGAGTGGCCGACCGATCTGGTCGCGCAGATGACCGAGTTCGGCTTGTTCGGGGCGACGGTCTCGACCGAATATGGCGGGCTCGGGCTGCCGGCTTCGACCTATGCCCAGATCGTCATGAAGATCTCCAGTGTCTGGATGGCGATCACCGGCATCTTCAACTCTCATCTCATGCTCGCGATGGCGATCGAGAAATACGGCACGGCGGAACAGAAGTCGGAATGGCTGCCGAAGCTGGCCTCGGGCGAAATCCGCGGCGGCCTCGCGCTGACCGAGCCCGATGCCGGCACCGATCTCCAGGGCATCCGCATGACCGCGCGCCGTGACGGCGAACATTACGTCATCAACGGCACCAAAACCTGGATCTCCAACGCGATCGAGGGCTCGTGCTTCGCCCTGCTGGTCAAGACCGACCCGACGGCGACCCCCCGCTACAAGGGCATGAGCCTGTTCATCGCGCCCAAGCGCCAGGGCTTCACCGTCGGCCGCAAGCTGGAGAAGCTCGGCTACAAAAGCATCGATTCCGGCGAGCTGGTGTTCGACGACTACCGCATTCCCGCCAGCCACCTGATCGGCGGCGTGGAGGGCCAGGGCTTCCTGCAGGCGACCGGCGGCCTGGAACTTGGCCGCATCAACGTCGCGGCGCGTGGCGTCGGCATCGCCGAAGGCGCGCTGAAAGCCGCGCTCGAGTATTCGCAAATCCGCAAGACCTTCGGCAAGCCGATCTGCGAGCACCAGGCGATCCAGCTCAAGCTCGGCGAGATGGCGACACGGGCGCGCGCGGCACGGCTGCTGACCCTGGATGCGGCGGGCGCCTTCGATCGCGGCCAGCGTTGCGACGTCGAGGCCGGCATGGCCAAGTATTTCGCCTCGGAAGCCGCCATGGAGAACGCCACGGAATCGCTGCGCATCCACGGCGCCTATGGCTATTCCAAGGAATACGACGTCGAGCGGCTCTATCGCGATGCGCCGCTGATGTGCATCGGCGAGGGCACCAACGAAATGCAGCGCATCATAATCGCCAAGCAGCTCGTCAAGCGGAGCCAGAACGCATGAAACCACTCGAAGGTCTGCGCATCCTGTCGCTGGAACATATCGGCGCCGCGCCCTACGGCACCATGTTCCTGGCCGATCTCGGCGCCGAGGTCATCAAGGTCGAGAGCCCGGCGACCGGCGGCGATCTCGCCCGCTACACGCGGCCCTATCCGCTGGGCGAGGCCGACAGCGTCTATTTCCAGGGCTTCAACACCAACAAGCGCAGCGTCATGCTGGATTTGAAGGATGCGGAAGGCCATGCCCAGTTCCTGCAGCTGGTGAAGACCGCCGATGCGGTCGTGAACAATCTGCGCGGCGACCAGCCGACGAAGCTCGGCATCGACTATCCGACGCTCAAATCCGCCAATCCGGCGATCGTCTGTGCGCATATCTCTGCCTTCGGCCGCGACAACTCCCGCGCCAGCCGCCCGGGCTATGATTTCGTGATCCAGGCCGAGACCGGGCTGATGAGTCTGACCGGCGAGCCCGACAAGCCGCCGTCGCGCATCGGCCCCTCGATGGTCGATTTCATGACCGGCATGGTCGCGATGACCGGGCTCCTCGCCTGCGTCATGCGGGCCAAGCAAACCGGGATCGGATGCGACCTCGATACCTCGTTGTTCGAGGTCGGGCTGCACCAGCTGAACTATTCGGCATCCTGGCACCTCAACGAGGGCATGGTGCCGACGCGGCTGGCGCGCAGCGCCCATTTCTCGTCGAGCCCGGTGCAGACCTGCCGCGCCGCCGATGGCTGGGTCTATGTCATGTGCATGAACGACAAGTTCTGGGAGGCGCTCGCCGATGCCGTCGGCCGCCCCGACTGGAAGAACGATCCACGCTTCCACACCAACGACCAGCGCTTCGCCAACCGCACTGACCTTACCGAAGAACTCGACGGCGTATTCTCGACCGATACGGTGCATAACTGGATCGAACGGCTCGGCAAGATCGTGCCGATGGCGCCGGTCTACGACATCGTGCAGGCGCTCGCCAACCCGTTCGTTGCCGAGATCGGCATGATCGGTAACGTGCCGCACCCGTTACGGCCGGACTTCCGCATGCTGTCCAACCCGCTGCGCATCGACGGTGAGCGCCCCGCCCAGGTCAGCTGCTCGGCGCTCGGCGCCGACAACGAAGCGCTGCTCGGCACACCGGCGCCGCGCTCCCGCAGGGGAGCCAAGTGAAGCTCGACGGCATCCGCGTCGTCGATCTCTCGGTATTCCTGCCGGGGCCGTACCTGACCATGTCGATGGCCGATCACGGCGCCGAGGTCATCAAGATCGAGAGCCCCGATGGCGATCCTGGTCGCGAGATCGGGCTGTCCGACGGCCCGGAGACGGTGTTCTTCCGCAATCTCAATCGCGGCAAGAAGAGTGTCCGACTGAATCTGAAGGACCCGGCCGATCGCCAATCCCTGCTCGAGCTGTGTGCCGCGGCCGATGTCTTCGTCGAATCCTTCCGTCCCGGCGTGGCCAAGCGCCTCGGCGTCGATTACGAGACGCTCGCCAAGCTCAATCCGCGCCTGGTCTATTGCTCGATCAGCGCCTTCGGCCAGGACGGGCCCTATCGCGAGCGGCCGGCGCATGATCTCGCGGTCGAGGCGTTGAGCGGCGTGCTCGGGATCACGGAAGGCGGTGACGGCACGCCGACCATCCCGGGCATCCCGATCGCGGATGTCGTCGCCGCCTTGCAGGGCCTCTCGGGTGTGCTGATGGCGCTGCTGCGCCGGGTGACGACGGGCAAGGGCGATTACCTCGACATCTCGATGCAGGAAAGCCTGGTCGCGGCCGCCCCCAACGTGATGGGGCCGACGATGGCCGAGGGCCGACAGCCGATCGTCAAGCACGAGCGCTCGACCGGAGGCTCGGCGTTCTATCAGATTTACGAATGTGCCGATGGCCGCCATCTCGTGCTCGGCGGCCAGGAGATCAAGTTCGTCCGCAATCTGCTCACCAAGCTCGACCGCCTCGACTTCGTTGCGTTGTGCGAGCGCGGGCCGGGGCCGCATCAGGCGCCGCTGATCGCTTACTTAAGGGATTTCTTCAAGACCCGGCCGCTCGAGGCCTGGATCGACTGGTTCGCCACGCTCGATATTTGCTTCGCCCCCGTGAACACCTTGCCGGAAGCGCTGGACGACCCCCAACTCGCGCATCGCGGCTTCATCCTGGCCGACGAGGCCGGGCGGCGCTATCTCGCTTCCGCGATCCGCTTCCACGACGAGCCGGCCCGCATCACCCTCGTCGCCCCCGCGCTGGGTGAGCACAACGCGGAATACCCGCCGCGGTAATCAATCCTCCGCCGGACTGTGGCCGCGTTTGGGGATCAGGAAGGTGCGGTCGAATTCCATGAAGACCTCGCCATCGGCCTTGATGCCGATGGTGTGGACGTCGACGATGCCCTGGGTCGGGCGGCTGCGAGACTCGCGTTTGGCCAGCACCTTGCTCTTGGCGTAGATGGTGTCGCCGACGAACACCGGTTTGACGAGTTTGATGTCGCCCCAGCCGAGATTGCCGATCGCCTTCTGGCTGAGATCGTTGACGCTCATGCCGACCACCATCGACAGGGTCAGGCAGGAGTTGACCAGCGGCCGGCCGAATTCGGTCTTGGCCGCGTAGGCCGTATCGAAATGCAGGGGATGAGTGTTCATCGTCAGCAGGGTGAACCAGGTATTGTCGGTCTCGGTGATCGTGCGGCCCGGCCAGTGGCGGTAGACGTCGCCGATATTGAAGTCCTCGTACCAGCGGCCGGTGGGCGTCTTGATGCCCGGCTCCAGGGCCATTGCGTGTTCGTCTGCCATCGACGCCCCCATTTGTTCGGTAATCGCAAATATGTCCGGACAAACCACTATCCCATGCGCTGGATAATCGTCAAGACTTTCGCGGGGATCACCGCTAGTCCTCCTTATTTTCTGCCATTTTCCTGTGAAATCGGCGTCGCCCTGTGTCGCCTGGGTCACCCGCAATAATTGTTCACTTGACCGGATGAATTGAATTTGCTTGTATCGCCAAAACAAATTTGGAGGAACGCCATGCAAGGCTGGGCCGTCGTCAAGAACGGAGCTCCCCTGGAGACTCTCGAAGTCGAAACCCCGGTGCCGACCGGCACCCAGGTTCTCCTGAAGACGACCTTCTGCGGCGTCTGCCATTCCGACCTGTATTTCCAGGACGGCTACTACGAATTGGGCGGCGGCAAGCGGCTGTCGCTAGCCGATCGCGGCATAACCCTGCCGTTCATCCCCGGCCACGAGACCGTCGGCAAGGTCGTCGCCTTCGGACCCGACGCCAAGGGTGTCAAGGTCGGCGATCATCGCCTGGTCTATCCGTGGATGGGCTGCGGCAGCTGTAGCCGCTGCAAGCTCGGCAACGAGCATCTCTGCCTCGTCAAGCCGATGACCCTGGGCGTGCTGCGAAGCGGCGGCTTCGGCAGCCATGTCCTCGCCGAACGCCCCGAGCATCTGATCGATTTCGGCAATGTCGACCCGGCGCTGGCCGCGACCTATGCCTGCTCCGGCGTGACCGCCTATTCCGCGGTGCGCAAGCTGCTGCCGGCCGAGCCCGGTGACGGCATCGTCATCGTCGGCGCCGGTGGTTTGGGCCTGGCCGCGATCCGCATCCTGCGCGCGCTCGGCCATGTCAATATCGTCGCCGTCGATATCAGCCCCGACAAGCGGCGGATCGCGGTCGAGCAGGGCGCGAAAATTGCTGTCGACGGCAAGGCCGCCAACCTCGGCGCCGAGATCACCAAGGCGGCCGGCGCCCCGGTCATCGGTACCGTCGATTTCGTCAGCACCAACGCCACCGCCACCGCCGGGATCGAAGTGCTGTCTAAGGGCGGCTCCTACATCCCGGTCGGGCTCTATGGCGGCGACATCACCATTCCGCTGCCCTCGATCCCGCTGCGGGCGATCGCGATCCGCGGCAGCTATACCGGCAGCCTCAACGATCTGCGCGAACTCGTCGACCTCGCCAAATCCGGCAAGCTCGGCTCGACGCCGATCGAGCGGATCCC
>CAIUCF010000217.1 GCA_903897565.1 uncultured Rhodospirillales bacterium
AGCCGCCGTCGGAGGCGGTCTCAGTCAGGATCTGCGCGGTCAGCGTGTCGGCGTCCCGTGTGTGGACGACCAGCGGCAGTTCGGCGGCGCGCGCCGCCGCGATATGGGTCCGGAATACGGCTTCCTGAATGTCGCGCGGGCTCTCGTCGTAATAGAAGTCGAGACCGCACTCGCCGATGGCGACGACCTTCGGATGTCTTGCAAGGTCGACGAGGCTCGCCGCGCGCGTGCCCGGCTCGCCCTGCGCCTCATGCGGATGGGTGCCGATTGTGCACCAGATGTCGGGGTCGCTCTCGGCGATCGCGCGAATCCGATCGAACTCGGCGATCTTGGTGCAGATCGTCAGCATCGTGCCCACCCCGGCCGCCCGCGCCCGGGCGATCACCGCGTCCCGTTCCTCGGCGAAGTCGGGAAAGTCGAGGTGGCAATGCGAGTCCACCAGTCCAGCCATCACGGCGCCTCCGGCACCGGCAGGCGCGGGAACACGCCGACGGGCGGCGGCAGCGGCCACCCCACCGCCAGCTGTCCACCTTCGATCGCCGCGAAGCTGCGCGCCTCTTGCGGCAGCGCCAGCAGATCGAGGATCTTCGCCGCCGAATCCGGCACCACCGGCTGGAGCAGGATGCCGACGACGCGGATGATCTCGACCAGCACCGCGAGCACGGTCGCCATCCGCGGCGGATCGGTCTTCTTCAGGGTCCAGGGCGCTTCGCGATCGATATAGCGATTGGCCTCGTTGATGACGTCCCACAGCCGGTTGAGGAACAGGTGCAGCTCGGACTTGCCGATATGCTCTCGCAGCGCCGGCAGCAGCGCGTAGGCCTGGGCGAGCAGCAGCTGGTCGTCGTTGCTCGGTGCGGCGATCGCCGGCACGGCGGCGGCACAGTTCTTCTGCACCTGGGTCAGCACCCGCTGCACCAGATTGCCGAGGTTGTTGGCGAGATCGGCGTTGATCCGCAGCAGCATCGCCCGGTGCGAGAAATCGCCGTCCTGGCCGAACGGCACCTCGCGCATCAGGAAGAAGCGGGTCTGGTCGAGGCCGTAGGTTTCGACCAACTCGTACGGGTCGATGACGTTGCCGAGCGATTTCGAGATCTTCTGGCCCTCATTGGTCCACCAGCCATGGGCGAACACCGCCTTGGGCGGCGCGATGCCGGCGGCCATCAGGAAGGCCGGCCAGTAGACGGCGTGGAAGCGCACGATATCCTTGCCGACCATGTGCAGATCGGCCGGCCAGAAGGTTTTGAAGCTCTCGCTCTCGACGTCGGGATAGCCGACGGCGGTGATGTAGTTGGTCAGCGCGTCGAGCCAGACATACATGATGTGGGCCGGATCGCCGGGCACGGGAATGCCCCAGCTGAAGCTCGTCCGCGAGACCGAGAGATCCTTGAGGCCGCCCTTGACGAAGCTGATGACCTCGTTGCGGCGGCTGTCGGGGCCGATGAAATCGGGATTGGCCTCGTAGAACTCGAGCAATCGGTCGCCCCAGGCCGAGAGGCGGAAGAAATAGCTCGGCTCCTTGACCCATTCGACCGGCGCGCCGGTCGGCGCCTTGCCGTCGATCAACTCCGACTCGGCGTAGAACGCCTCG
>CAIUCF010000218.1 GCA_903897565.1 uncultured Rhodospirillales bacterium
CTGATGCCTCGGCGCCGACGATTCTCCGCGATGCCGCCGACAGCTCGGCATTGTACGTGCTGATGCCCATGCGCGTGTGAGGCCGCGCGTCATCGACGATGCGGTGGTTCAGGGCATGGTAGGCGCAACGCTCGCAAGAGCGTCAGGACCCGGCGATGCGTGGGAGGGTGAGGCTTCGGCGATGACGAGGGTCGCGGTCCATCGCCTCGATCTCAGCAATTTTCGCTGCCACCGTGCCGCGCGCATCGAGGGCGATGGTCGTTGCGTCGTCCTGACCGGCCCCAACGGCGCCGGCAAGACCAATATCCTCGAAGCGGTGTCGTTCCTGGCGCCGGGACGCGGCTTGCGGCGGGCCAGGCTGCTCGAGATCGACTTCAACCCGACGCTGGCCGGCGAGCCTGACGGCGCGAGTGCCGACGGGCCCTGGGCGGTCGCGGCGCGGCTGGAGACGGCAGGGGGCATGATCGCCATCGGCACCGGACGGGATCCGGCCGGAGAGAGTGGCGATCGTCGGGTCGTCCGCATCGATGGCCAGACCATCAAGGGGCAGGCGGCCTTAGGCCAGCATCTGCACCTGGTCTGGCTGACGCCGCAGATGGACCGGTTGTTTCAGGAAGGGGCGTCGCCGCGGCGCCGGTTCCTCGATCGTCTGGTCTTTGCCTTCGATCCGGAGCACGCGACACGGCTGTCGGGTTACGAGCAGACGTTGCGGGAGCGGGCGCGTTTGTTGCGCGAAGGGGGCGATGCCGCCTGGTTGACGCAGCTGGAACTGAATATGGCGGAAACCGGGGTCGCGATCGCCGCGGCGCGGCGGGACGTTGCCAAGCGCCTCGACGCGATCGCCGGCGATCTGCCGGCGGGGCCGTTTCCGGTGCCGCGGGTGAGCGTGGCGGGGACGCCGGAGAGCTGGCTCGACACGCTGCCGTCGCTCGCCGCCGAGGAACGGATGCGCGTGGAGCTGGCGGCCAATCGCCGGATGGACGGCGAAAGCGGCGGCGCCATGATCGGGCCGCATCGCAGCGATCTGGTCGTCACGCACGCGGCGAAGGATGTTCCGGCGGCGCGGTGTTCGACTGGCGAGCAGAAGGCGTTGTTGATCGCCGTGGTGCTGGCGCATGCCCGCTTGCAGGTCGAATTGCGCGGCACGGTGCCGATATTGCTGCTCGACGAGGTCGCGGCGCATCTCGACCCGGTCCGGCGGGCGGCGCTGTTCGAGACCATTCTGGCCCTGGGCGCACAAGCCTGGATGACCGGAACCGACCCCGGTTTCTTCGCCGAGTTGGCAGGACGGGCGCAGTTCTTCAATGTCGCCGGCGGGACCATCGCCCCCGGCTAGCGGGCGGGTTTCGCCCGCTACCAGTGTCACGAGAGATGAACCTGGCCCCCGCGGATGTGCTCCGGATTTCCGGCACGCGCACCATCCCGGCGGCCCGTGGAAGAGAAGAAAGTACGGAATATGCCGAACGAAGTGCCCCCCTCAATGGATCCCGCCGATGACTACGGCGCCCATTCCATCAAGGTGCTGCGCGGTCTCGATGCCGTCCGCAAGCGGCCGGGCATGTATATCGGCGACACCGATGACGGCTCCGGCCTGCATCACATGGTCTACGAGGTCGTCGATAACGCGATCGATGAATCGCTGGCCGGACATTGCGACACCGTCCATGTAACCCTCAACCCTGACGGTTCCTGCACCGTGCGCGACAATGGCCGCGGCATCCCGGTCGACATGCATGAAGAAGAGGGCATCTCGGCGGCCGAGGTCATCATGACCCAGCTCCATGCCGGCGGTAAGTTCGACCAGAATTCCTACAAGGTCTCGGGCGGATTGCACGGCGTCGGCGTCTCGGTCGTCAATGCGCTGTCCAGCGTGCTCGACCTGCGCATCTGGCGTTCCGGCCATGAATATTCGATGCGCTTCATCCATGGCGATGCCGAGGCGCCGCTGCAGATGGTCGGCCCGGCGCCGATCGAGCCGGCCGGCGGCCATCGCCCGGGGCCGCGCACCGGCACCGAGATCACCTTCCTGCCGTCGACCGACACCTTTACCAAGACCGAATTCGATCTCGGCACGCTCGAGCATCGCCTGCGCGAGCTCGCCTTCCTGAACTCCGGCGTCACCTTGATCCTGACCGATCTGCGCGGCGTCGAGCCGAAGGTAATCACCCTGTCCTATGAGGGCGGGCTCGAAGCCTTCGTCCATTACCTCGATCGCTCGAAGCAGGCGCTGCACACCCCGCCGATCGTCATCAAGGGCGAGCGTGACGGCATCACCGTCGAAATCTCGATGCAGTGGACCGACAGCTATCACGAGACGATGCTGTGCTTTACCAACAACATCCCGCAGCGTGACGGCGGCACCCATCTCGCCGGCTTCCGCGGCGCGCTGACCCGCACCGTCAACGCCTATATGGCGGAAAGCGGCATCGCCAAGAAGGAGAAGGTCACCGTCTCCGGCGACGACGCCCGCGAAGGCCTGACCTGCGTGCTCTCGGTCAAGGTGCCGGACCCGAAATTCTCCTCGCAGACCAAGGACAAGCTGGTCTCCTCGGAAGTGCGGCCGATCGTTGAGAGCGTGGCCTTCGACAAGCTGCAACAATGGTTCGAGGAACATCCCCAGGACGCCAAGAAGGTCGTCGGCAAGGTCGTCGAGGCCGCGGCCGCGCGTGAAGCGGCGCGCCGCGCCCGTGAACTGACCCGCCGCAAGGGCGCGCTCGACGTGTCGAGCCTGCCGGGCAAGCTCGCCGATTGCCAGGAGCGCGATCCGTCGAAGTGCGAATTGTTCCTGGTCGAGGGTGATTCCGCTGGCGGCTCGGCAAAGCAGGGCCGTGACCGGCATTATCA
>CAIUCF010000219.1 GCA_903897565.1 uncultured Rhodospirillales bacterium
GACACCGACATCCTCAACATCACCACCGAGAACTGGGACCGGGTGATGCAGGGGACCCTGCGCGGCACCATGCTGTGCTGTCGGTATGGGGTGATCGAGATGCTGAAGACCGGGGGCGGCAGCATCATCAACACCTCGTCGATGTACGGCATGAGCGCCTTCAACCTGATGCCGGCCTACAGCGTCTCCAAGGCCGGCATCAACATGCTGACCGAGAACGTCGCCACCGCCTTCGGCCGCAAGGGTATCCGCTGCAACGCCGTGGCGCCCTCGATGATCCACACCCCGATGCTGGAGGGTGCGATCCCGGCGCCATTCATCGAGATGAATATCGACGCGACCCTGGTGGGATATCTCGGCACGCCCGATGACGTCGCCCAGGTCGTGGCCTGGCTGGCCTCGGATGATTCCCGCTACATTACCGGCCAGATCATTCGCGCCGATGGCGGCTCCACCGCGCATCTGCCGACCTATGCCGATGCCAGAAGGTTCTTCGGGTCGAATTGACGTTCCACATAAGTATCGTCATCCCCGCGAAGGCGGGGATCCATCGTGCTTCGTGACGGTTACTCGCCGGGATAATTCCGGCCGGGCATGCCCATGGTTCCCCGCCTTCGCGGGGATGACCAAGGAGTTGTTGGTAGCCGCCCAGCCTCTACCCCGACCTTAAAAAAACGCGTCATCCCCGCGAAGGCGGGGATCCATGTATCGCGTGACTGTTCTCTGCCGTGATGTCCGGGCCCGACGCCGCACTGGACCCCGGCTTGCGCTGGGACGTCCCATGAAGAATGCGGCTTGTCGAACCACTCCTAGTTTTGTATCGTATGCTACAATATAGCATTTCGACAGGAGCAACGACCATGGGCAGACTTAACGGCAAGCGCGCGCTGATCACCGGCGGCACCACCGGCATCGGCCTCGAGACGGCGAAGCAGTTTCTCGCCGAGGGCGCCCGCGTCGCGATCACCGGGACGAATCCGGCGACCCTCGAGGCTGCGCGCGCCGCGCTTGGGTCGGGTGTCCTGGCCATCCCCTCCGACGCCGGCGACATCGCCGCGCAAGCCGCGCTCGGGTCCAAGATCGGCGAAGCCTTCGGCGGACTCGATATTCTGTTCGTCAATGCCGGCATCGCCAGCTTCGGGCCGATCGATCAACTCGACGAGGCGACCTACGACCGCATGTTCGCGGTCAATCTCAAAGGCCCGATGTTTCTCGTCAAGGCGCTGCTGCCGCTGCTGGCCGACCCGACCTCGATCATCCTCAACGGCTCGATCAACGCCCGGATCGGTATGCCGAACACCAGCGTCTACGCGGCGACGAAGGCCGGGCTCATCTCGCTGGCGCGCAGCCTGTCGGGGGAGCTGATCTCGCGCGGCATCCGCGCCAACGTCATCAGCCCGGGCCCGATCGCGACGCCGATTTTCGGCAAGATGGGCTTCCCGGAAGACGTGCTCAAATCCATGGCGGCGTCGTTTCAGGCGCAAATTCCCGTCAAGCGCTTCGGCGAGCCCAGCGAAATCGCCACGGCGGCCGTGTTTCTCGCTTCAGACGAATCACGGTTCACGGTCGGCAGCGAGCTGGTGATCGACGGCGGCATGAGTAATCTGTGAGGGCGGGTCGCTACTCGATCACCTGGTCCGCCTTGGCCAGCAGCTCCGGCGGCACTGTCACCCCGAGGCGGCGGGCGGTGGCGAGGTTGATGACCAGTTCCTGCTGGAGACCGGTGACGATCGGCAGGTCGGCGGGGCCGGCGCCGTGCTTCAGGATCTGCGCGACATAGCGGGCCATCGCCCGGGTCGCCTCGCGCAGATTGGTGCCGTAGGCGATCAACCCGCCGGCATCGGCCTGGCCGCGGGCGAACACCGTCGGCAGCCCGGCTTCCAGCGCCAGGGCGGCGATTTCCATCCGCGCCGATTGGGTGATCGGCTCCTCCAGCACGACCAACGCCTCGGCCTGACCGGCGGCGATCGAGGCGAAGGCAGCGGGGAAATCGGCGTTGGGCGCCTTGACGCGAATCAGCTGCGGCAGCAGGCCGAGATCGCTCGCCGCCGCCTGGTTAGCGTTGGACAGGCACATCGAGACGCCGCCGTCGCTGAGGATCGCGACCCGTGTGAGCGCCGGGTTGATCGCGCGCAGGAACTCCATCTGTACCCCCGCCTGTTCCGGATCGAAGGTGGTAACGCCGGTCAGATTGCCGTCGGGGCGCAGCAGGTCGATCGCAAGCCCGTCCTCGACCGGGTCGACGACGACGGCGAACACGATGGGGATTTCGGTAGTCGCCGCGCGCGCCGCGCGGGCGGTGACGGCGCCGATCAGGGCGATGACGTCGACCCTGGCGGCGACCAGCTCGTCGCAGAGTGCCGGCAGGCGGTCGAGCTCGCCATTGGCGGCGAGCAAGGTATAGGTGAGGTCACGACCCTCGACGAGGCCGAGCTCGCTCAAGCCTTCCTTGACGCCCTCGATCGGCGCGGCGATGCCGGCGACGATCAGGCCTACGGACCATGGGCTCTGACGTGCGCCTGTCTTGGCTTCGGCTTGATTCGGCATTCTCGGGCCCCTTTGGTTGCTTGTTCTCGTTATCCCTGCACGTGGTGAGGGGACGGCCCAGCTACAACCTCTCGGCGCTTACCGAGTTGCGGGCCCGGCCTTCCTCTGGGCCGCCAGATGCCGCGCGGCGAGGTAGCCGAAGGTCATTGCCGGGCCGAGACTCGATCCGCCGCCGGGATAACGGCCGCGCATGATGTTGTTGCTGTCGACGCCGGCGGCGTAGAGCCCGGGGATGGCAGCGCCGTCCCGGGTGACGACCTGGGCATGCTCGTTGGTATCGAGCCCGACCAGGGTGCTGAGATCGCTGGGGCGGATTTCCAGCGCGTAGAACGGCGCGCCGCGTAAAGCGCCCAGCGCCGGGTTCGGCCCATGCGCCGCATCGCCCATATAGGCCGAGTAGTAGTCGTCGCCGCGTTGGAAATCCGGGTCCTTGCCGGCATCGGCATAGCCGTTGAAATCGAGCACGGTTTTTTCCAGCGCTGCCGGGTCGAGGCCGATCTTGGCGGCCAATTCGCGGATGCTGCCGGCCTCGACGACGTAACCCTTCTTGACCCAGGGGCCGATCGGGAAGGGTGCGGGCTTGACCATGCCCATGCCGTATTTCTTGACCGCGGTCAGGTCGTTGATCTGCCAGATCTTGGTGACGCCGGCGCGATAGGCGGTCTCGCCGAAGCTCTGATAGGGCCCGCTCTCGTTGACGAAGCGCTTGCCGGTCCGGGCGTCGACCAGGATCGAGCCCGGGCAATGGCGGTCGAAGAACAGCGACGGGAACCGCGCGAGGCTGCCATCGGCGCGCCGGAAGGCGGAAGCCGGGACCCAGATGCCGTTGCCGTGGTTCTCGCTGTTGAGATTGCCCCCGACGGCGACGCCCATGGTGATGCCGTCGCCCTGGCTGCCTTCGGCCATCAAGGACCAGCCGGCCTCCGATTGCGGCAGGTATTGCTTGCGCATGGCGTCATTGGCGCCGAAGCCGCCGCTCGCCAGGATGAC
>CAIUCF010000220.1 GCA_903897565.1 uncultured Rhodospirillales bacterium
ATTCTTCGCGGGCAAGACCGTGGTGCTGTTCGCCTTGCCGGGCGCTTTCACCCCGACCTGCTCGGCCAAGCACCTGCCGGGCTTTGTCGCCCAGGCCGACGCGCTGAAGGCGAAGGGCGTCGACGCCATCCTCTGCCTGTCGGTCAACGACGTCTTCGTCATGGATGCCTGGGGCAAGGATCAGAAGGTCGGCGACAAGGTCACCCTGGTGGCCGATGGCAGCGGCGAGTTCACCAAGGCCGTCGGTCTGGTCCTCGACCTCACCGAGCGCGGCCTCGGCGTGCGTTCGCAGCGCTACGCCCTCATTGCGAAGAATGGCGTGGTTACCTGGATCGGTGTCGAGGAAGGCGCCGCCTTCGCTGCTTCGACCGCGGAAGCCGTGCTGGCGGCTCTCTAGTTCGATCACCACTCCCTCCCCCTCGATGGGGGAGGCTTGGGGTGGGGGTGACCGCGCCGCCAGCGTGCTCAAGCGACCGGTTCTCCCCCGCAACAGCACCCCCACCTAAATCCTCCCCTATCAAGGGGGAGGACTTGTTTTATTAGCCCGCCAGCGCCTTCTTCACCCGGCGGCGATGGGCATGCAGCAGCGGCTCGGTGTAGCCGCTGGGCTGCTCGACGCCCTTGAACACGAGGTCGCAGGCCGCCTCGAACGCGATGCTGGTATCGAGATTGGGCGCCATCGCGGTATAGAGCGGATCGCCCTCGTTCTGCTTGTCGACCACCACCGCCATGCGCTTGAACACAGCCATCACTTCGTCCGGGGTGGTGACGCCGTGGACCAGCCAGTTGGCGATGTGCTGGCTGGAGATGCGCAGGGTGGCCCGGTCTTCCATCAGCCCGACATCATGGATATCCGGCACCTTGGAACAGCCGACCCCCTGGTCGATCCAGCGCACGACATAGCCGAGGATGCCCTGGACATTGTTCTCGAGCTCCTGGCGGATTTCCTCGGGCGACCAGTTCTGGCCGGCCGCGAGGGGGATCGTCAGGATATCGTCGAGGCTGGCGCGCGGCCGCGACGACAATTCGACCTGGCGGGCCGCGACGTCGACCTCGTGATAATGCAGCGCGTGCAGGGTCGCAGCGGTCGGCGACGGCACCCAGGCGGTATTGGCGCCCGCCTTGGGATGCGCGACCTTGGCGACCAGCATCGCCGCCATCAGATCGGGCATCGCCCACATGCCCTTGCCGATCTGGGCGCGGCCGCGGAAGCCGGCGGCGAGCCCGGTATCGACGTTCCAATCCTCATAGGCCTTGATCCAGGTCGAGTTGCGGACATCGCCCTTGCGGATCATGGCGCCGGCCTGCATCGAGGTATGGATCTCGTCGCCGGTGCGGTCGAGGAACCCGGTATTGATGAAGACGATGCGGTCCTTCGCGGCGCGCACGCATTCCTTGAGATTGACGGTGGTGCGACGCTCCTCGTCCATCACGCCGATCTTCAGCGTGTTGCGGGCGAGGCCGAGCAGGTCTTCGATGCGCGCGAACAAGGTATCGGCGAACGCGACCTCTTCGGGGCCGTGCATCTTCGGCTTGACGATATAGACCGAGCCGCTGCGGCTGTTGCGGAAGCGGCCGAGCCGCTTGAGGTCGTGCAACGCGATCAGCGACGTCACGATGCCGTCCATGATGCCTTCCGGGACCTCGCCGCCATCGGGCAGCAGGATCGCGTCATTGGTCATCAGATGGCCGACATTGCGCACGAACATCAGGCTGCGGCCGGGTAGGGTCAGCGTCCCGCCACCCGGGGCGCTGTAGGTCCGGTCGGGGTTGAGGGCGCGCTCGACTGTCTTGCCGCCCTTGGGGAAGCTCGCCGTCAGGTCGCCGCGCATCAGGCCGAGCCAGTTGCGATAGACCTCGACCTTGTCCTCGGCGTCGACCGCCGCGACCGAATCCTCGCAATCCATGATCGTCGTCAGCGCGGATTCCAGCACGACGTCGGCAATCCCGGCCTTGTCGGTCTTGCCGATCGGGTGGTTGCGGTCGAACCGCAGCTCGATATGGAGGCCGTGATTGACCAGCAGGATCAGCAGCGGCACCGCCTCCTCGCCGAGGTAGCCAGCGAACTGTCCGGGATTCTCGAGGCCGGTATCGCTGCCGTTGGCGAG
>CAIUCF010000221.1 GCA_903897565.1 uncultured Rhodospirillales bacterium
AAATCGACGTCGCCTCGCGCACGGTGCTGAAATCGGTCCCGGTCGGCCAGGCGCCCTGGGGTGTCGTGGTGGTGCCGGTGGCGAAGGGGGCGCCGTGAACTCTATTATGTTTCGTCATCCCGGCGAAAGCCGGGATCCAGGACTTTACGCGCGGCAGCGCGGAGAAGAGTCTTGCCGCCGCAGACGCGGCTCACGCTGGATCCCGGCTTCCGCCGGGATGACGAGAAGAAGCGAGTGGTCATGACCGCCGCCCTCGATATCGCCCGTGTCGACCACAAGATCGGCGCCAAGCCGGTCCTGAAACAGGTGAGCTTCGCGGTCGCGCCCGGCGATTTCACGGTACTGCTCGGCCTCAACGGCGCCGGCAAGAGCACGCTGTTCTCGCTCATCACCCGGCTGTTCAACACGCAAGCCGGATCGATCTCGGTGTTCGGCCGCGATATCGGCCGCGAGCCGCGCGCCGGCCTTGCCCGCATGGGTGTTGTGTTCCAGCAGCCGACCCTCGATCTCGACCTCTCGCTCGACCAGAACCTGCACTACCACTGCGCGCTGCATGGTATGGCCAGCAGCCTCGCCGCCGAGCGCATCACCTTGGAGCTCGGCCGCGTCGGCTTGCTGGAGCAACGCCACGACAAGGCCCGCAATCTGAGCGGCGGCCAGCGTCGCCGCGTCGAACTCGCCCGGGCCCTGCTGCATCAACCAGAATTGCTGCTGCTCGACGAGCCCACCGTCGGGCTCGACATGGCGAGCCGCAAGTTCCTGCTCGCCCATGTCCGCCAGCTCTGCACCGAGCAAAGACTCGCGGTGCTCTGGGCGACGCATCTGCTCGACGAGGCTGGCGCCGGCGCCCGCATCGTGATTCTCGACAAGGGTGAGGTGAAGGGCGACGGCACCATCCCCGAGATCCTGGCGCAGGCCGGCCGGCCGGACCTCACCGCCGCGTTCCAGACCATCGTCGGCCTCGACAAACGCGAGGAATCCCTCTGATGCCCCTGATCGCCTATTGGCGCTGCTTCCTCGGCATCCTCGCCCGCGAAGGCCTGCGCTTCATCCACCAGCGCGAGCGTTTCGTCTCGGCCCTGGTGCGCCCCCTGGTCTGGCTGGTGATCTTCGCATCGGGGTTCAGGTTCGTGCTCGGCGTCTCGATCATCGCGCCCTACGACACCTATATCCCCTATCAGGTCTATATCGCGCCCGGGCTGATGGCGATGATCCAGCTGTTCAACGGCATGCAGAGCTCGCTGTCGATGGTCTATGACCGCGAGATGGGCAATATGCGCACCCTGCTGATCAGTCCGCTGCCGCGCTGGTTCCTGCTGCTGTCCAAGCTGCTCGCCGGCACCGCGGTGTCGATCGCCCAGGCCTATGTCTTCCTCGGCATCGCCTGGTTCTGGGGGATTCGGCCGCCGCCCATGGGTTGGATCGCGGTATTCCCGGCGCTGGTGCTGTCCGGGCTGATGCTGGGCGCACTCGGCCTCGTGATCTCGACCCTGGTCAAGCAGTTGGAGAATTTCGCCGGGGTGATGAACTTCGTGATCTTCCCGATGTTCTTCGCCTCGTCCGCGCTCTACCCGCTGTGGCGGATCAAGGAGGGCAGCCTGTTCCTCTACCATGTCTGCCAGGCCAACCCCTTCACCCACGCCGCCGAGATGATCCGCTTCGCCCTCTACGGTCAGTTCAACCCGGTCTCGACCCTGGTGGTGGCCGGCGCGACGGCGCTGTTCCTGACCCTGGGCTTCATCGGCTACGACCCCGGCCGTGGGTTGCTCGCCAAGCGCGGCGGGGAGTAGAAGGCCGCAAGTCTTCCCCCTCGATGGGGGAAGATTTAGATGGGGGTGATGCCGAAATCAGTCTCGGCGACGGCAAGATCACCCCCACCCCAACCCTCCCCCATCGAGGGGGAGGGCTATGAAAATCACCCCGAAATCTCGCACCACACCGGCGTGTGATCCGAGGCCTTCTCCCAGCCGCGCGGGGTCTTGTCGATGTCGCAGGCGGTGGCTCGGTCGCTGGCCTGCGGCGACAGCAGGAAATGATCGATGCGCAGGCCCTGGTCGCGCGGCCAGCGCCCGGCCTGGTAGTCCCAGAAGCTGTAGCGATGCGGCTCGTCGGGGTGAAAAAGACGGAAGGCCTCGGTCAGGCCGAGATTGAGCAGCCGGCGGAACTGCGCCCGCGATTCCGGCCGGCACAGCGCGTCCTCGCGCCAGGCGACAGGATCGTAAACGTCGTCATCGGTCGGACAGATGTTGTAGTCGCCGGCCAGCACGAACGGCGTCTCGGCACGCAGCAACTGCTCGGCATGGGTGACCAGCCGGTCCATCCAGGCGAGCTTGTAGGGATATTTCTCGGTGCCGACGGGATTGCCGTTGGGCAGATAGAGGCAGCCGATCCGCAAGCCCGACACCGTCGCCTGGACATAGCGCGCCTGCTCGTCGGAAGGGTCGCCGGGCAGCGCGGTGATGACATCGGTCGCCGGCTCGCGCGACAGCAGCGCCACCCCGTTATAGCTCTTCTGTCCCTGCACCACGCAGTGCCAGCCCAGCGCCTCCAACTCGAGCCGGGGAAAATCCGGCGTCTGACACTTGATCTCCTGCAGACACACGACATCCGGCTTGGCTTGATCGAGCCAGTCGAGCAGCAGCGGCAGCCGGGCCTTGACGGAGTTGATGTTCCAGGTGGCGATTATCATAATGAATGATTTCCAGGGGTTAGGCTGTAAACTGCGGTCAGGTGTTAATCTCGGGCGGCATGTCCAGAACTATTGTGGTCGATAGTACTGACCTTTGCTCATATCCGCATTTGGCCATTTGGTTGTGTTCCAGGCCAAAAGGATATCGACCACGTTTGGCGTTGTTGTCGCCAACCGGATTTCGACGGTCCAAACCCCCGCATTGTACAGCGCCACCGGGCCATTGGCGACGTCCGGTCGTCCCCACTTGGCCAGCACTGTGCGGACATCATCACCAATCCTAACTCCGTCAATTGCCCCGGCCTTGCTCGTCCGAAGGCGGATGATGGACACGCCATCTGCAGCAGTCGAGGAGATTTCCAAACCATCCTTGGGGTATTCCAAAACCTCTGCATCTCCCATCGCGGAGACACTTCCCGGATGACCAAGTAGCCCGAGCACGCGCTGCTCAGTATCGCCTAGGACTACGCCAGCAACCTG
>CAIUCF010000222.1 GCA_903897565.1 uncultured Rhodospirillales bacterium
ACGACAGCCGCGGTGGCGATCAGGGCCAGGAGCCCGGCAAGGACGAGGGTCAAGGCCATTATTGATTCTCGAGCAACGCGGTGAGTTTCTTGACTTCGTCTGGACTGAGTGTCGCGGGAGGTCTCGTCGTGACGCGTCGCTGCCTGACCCAGGCGACCGCCGCAATGCCGCTGAAGGCCAGAAGGAGAGGTGGACCGTACCAGAGCAGATAGGTCGCGGGCCGCACCGGGGGCTCAAGCAGCACGAACTCGCCGTAACGATCGACGATCGCCTGAACTGCCTGTCGGTCAGACGCGCCCGCGGCTAACCTGCTACGCAGCAGCACGCGCAGGTCGTGCGCCAGATCCGCGTGTGATTCCTCGATCGACTCGTTCTGGCAGACGAGGCAGCGCAGGGTCTCGCCGAGCGCTTGCGCCCTCGCCTCCAGCGCCGGATCCGCCAGGCGCTCACTCGGCTCGACGGCAGAGGCCGCGGCCGCGAGGCTCACCGACAGGATCAGGCCGGCAACGATCCGCCTCACGACTTAGCCCCCAGAGATTTCAATAACGGCAATAGTTCCTGGTCGGCCTGCTCGTCGCTCAGCGGCCCGACGAAGCGCTTGCGGATATGGCCGCTGCCGTCGATGACATAGGTCTCCGGCACGCCGTAGACGCCGAAATCCAGCCCGACCTGTCCATCCTTGTCGAGGCCGACGACGACATAGGGATTGCCCTGATCGGCGAGCAGGGCCGAGGCCTTCTCGGCGGTATCCTTATAGTCGATGCCGTAGATGGTCACGTGACTCTCGCCCGCCAGCCGCATCAGGACGGGCTGCTCTTCCTGGCAGGGAATGCACCAGGACGCGAAGAAATTCACGACGACCGGCCCGGTCTTGAGCGAAGCGCGGTCGAGCCGCCCGCCGTCGAGTGTCGCCATCGAGAAGGCCGGCGCCTCTTTGTCGATCAGGGCAGACGGCAATTCGTGGGGATCATGTCCCGGCCACAACGCGCGCACGAAGCCCAGGCTCAGCACGAGGAAGAGGATGACGGGAACCAGGTACCAGATACGATCGCGCATCTCGGCTACTCGCCCGCGGCCGCTTGCAGACGAAGCGACGACCGGGCTGCGCGCGGCGCGCCGACGCGCCAGCGCCGGTCGCTGAGGCTTACCATGCCGCCGAATGCCATGATCACCGCGCCGATCCAGATCCAGGGGACCAAGGGCTTCCAGTAGGTCCGCAGCGTCCAGTCGTCGGCGGCATCCCCGTCGCCCAGCGCGACATAGAGATCGGCGAGGAAGTTGGTATGGATCGAGGTTACGCTGGTCGACTGCTGTTGCAGGGCAAAGAAGCGCTTCTCGGGGTAGACCGTTCCGATGGCCCGGCCGTCGTGGCTGATCTCGACCGTCGCGCGCTGGGCTTCGAAATTGGGTCCCTTGACGTTCTCGACACCGACGAAATGGAAGACGTAGCGCCCGAGATGGACGTCGCTGCCGGCACGGACCGTTTGCAACGCGTCGATATAGAACGCCGACCCGGAGAACCCGGCGACCGAGACCGCCAGTCCGAAATGCGCGATCGTCATGCCGTAGGAGGCGCGGGGCAGCCGCAATGCCCGGCGCAGGCTCTCACCCGCCGGGACCCGGAACAGGCGCAGCCGCTCGGCGAGCTCGACCACGACACCGGTCGCCGTCCAGGCGGCAAGTCCGAAGCCGAGGACGGCGAGGATCGGGCCGCGATTGGTGGCGACATAGACGATCAGCACGATGACGAACGCCATGACCAGCGCCGCCGTGAGGCGTTGGAACGCCGCGAGCAAATCGGCGCGCTTCCACGGCAGCAACGGACCGATCCCGACGGCGACCACGAGCGGCACCATCAGCGGCACGAAGGTGTGCTCGAAATAAGGTCTGCCGACCGAGAGCTTGGGTCCGTCGATGGCGTCGAGGAAAAGCGGGTAGAGTGTCCCGAGCAGCACCGTGGCCGCGCCACAGGTCAGGAAGACGTTGTTCAGCAATAAGGCGCTCTCCCGCGAGATCGGCGCGAACAAGCCACCGCCCTTGAGCGTCGGGGCCCTGATCGCGAACAAGGTCAGTGATCCGCCGATGGCAATGAGCAGCAGCACCAGGATGAACAATCCCCGCGTCGGATCGGACGCAAAGGCGTGAACCGACGTCAAGACGCCGGAGCGGACGAGAAAGGTCCCGATCAGCGAAAGCGAGAAGGTGATGATGGCGAGCAGGATCGTCCAGCCCTTCAGGGTCTCGCGCTTCTCGACGACGATCGAGGAGTGGATGAGCGCCGTCCCCGCCAGCCAGGGCATCAGCGAGGCGTTCTCGACCGGATCCCAGAACCACCAGCCACCCCAGCCGAGTGTGTAATAGGCCCACCACGAGCCCATCGCGATGCCGATGGTGAGGGCGCACCACGAGGCGAGTGTCCAGGGCCGGACCCAGCGCGCCCAGCTGGCGTCGACCCGTCCTTCGATGAGCGCGGCGACGGCGAACGAGAAGCCGACGGAAAAGCCGACATAACCGAGATAGAGAAACGGTGGGTGGAAGGCGAGCCCGGGGTCCTGGAGCACCGGATTGAGCCCGCGCCCGTTGGGTGCTGCAGGGGAAAGGCGCAGGAAGGGATTGGACGTCAGAAGAATGAACAGCAGAAAACCTGTCGCCAGCATCCCCTGGACGGCAAGGACGCGAGCGCGGAAATCGGGTGGAAGGTTGCCGGAGAAAGTCGCCAGGGCAGCGCTGCACAGCGCCAGCATGAACACCCAGAGCATCATCGAACCTTCGTGATTACCCCAGACCCCGGTGATCTTATAAAGCAGCGGTTTGTCGGTGTGGCTGTTCTGGTAAACATTGAGGACGGAGAAATCCGAGGTTACATAAGCGTGCATTAGGCTGAGCATTGCCAAGCCGATGAGCAGGAACTGGACGATGGCGGCGGTTCGACCCACCGCCATCCACTCTAGATTCCCCCGCGCCGCGCCGACCAGCGGCACC
>CAIUCF010000223.1 GCA_903897565.1 uncultured Rhodospirillales bacterium
CGCCAGCCTTGCCGTCGATATCGCTGATGGCGATCTTGGCGCCTTCAGCCGCCAGCAGCAGCGCGGTCGCCCGCCCGAGGCCCTTCCCGCCGCCGGTGACCAACGCGACCTTACCGAGTACCCGGTTCATGATTTTTCCTTCCCGTCGTTTATTACCGACCCCTTGGATCCGGGGCTTGGCGGGAGGGTAGCACGATCGCCGCTCCCCTCCCTCGTCATTCCTGGAAACCGTGAATGACGAGGGCGGCTTCGAAGAGTGTCGCTCGGGAGAACCGGCTCGCTATTGCGCGGTGTAGCCGCCGTCGATCACCAGCTCGCTGCCGGTGACGAATTTGGACTCTTCGGAAGCGAGGTAGAGGATGCCGTAAGCGATGTCGTTGGGTTCGCCCATATGGCCGATCGGATGCATGCCGTCGAGCTTGGCCTTGCGCTCGTTACCATCGGTGAAGCCGGCGAGGTATTTCTGCACCATCGGGGTCAAAATATAACCGGGATGAATGGTATTGACGCGAATCTTGTAGCCGGATTTCGCGCAATGCAGCGCCGCCGATTTGCTGAAAATGCGCACGCCGCCCTTCGAGGCATTGTAAGCGGCGAGGTCGGGATCGGCGATGATGCCCTCGATCGAGGAAATGTTGATGATCGAGCCCTGGGTGCCGTCCTTCATCGCCAGGATGGCGTGCTTGGTGCCGAGGAACACCGAATCCAGATTGACGGAAATCATCCGCTTCCAGGCTTCGAGGGTTTCGTGCTCGGCGGTACCGGCGACACCGATGCCGGCGTTGTTGACGACGATGTTGACCTTGCCGAAGGCTTTCTTGGTCTCGGCCATCACCCGCACCCAAGAGTCTTCGTCGGTAACGTCCTGCCGCAGGAAGATGGCATCGCCGCCAGCCTTGTTGATCTCGGAGACGACGGCATTCCCCTCGTCCTCAACGAGATCGCTGATGACGATCTTGGCGCCCTCGGACGCCAGCAAAAGTGCCGCCGCCCTCCCGATTCCCTTGGCGCCGCCGGTGATGATCGCAACTTTACCTTGAACTCGATTCATTGTTTTTCCTTCCCGTCGTTTCTTTTGGATCTTCGTGAATTCGCGGTCTGGCGGCAGGGTAGCACACCCCCGCCGCGCTCCCTCCGAGATGAGGTGGAGGCGTGGTGTCGCGAAGCCGGCTGTTCGCTATTGCGCCGTATAGCCGCCGTCGATCACCAACTCGCTGCCGGTGACGAATTTGGATTCGTCGGAAGCGAGATAGAGAATGCCGTTGGCGATGTCTTCCGGCTCGCCCATGTGGCCGATCGGATGGGCCGCATCGATCGCGGCGCGGCGCTCCTTGCCGTCGGGAAATTTCGCCAGATGGTTTTCCACCATCGGCGTCCAGATGAAACCCGGATGGATCGAGTTGACGCGGATCTTGTAGCCGGATTTGGCGCAATGCAATGCTGCCGACTTGCTGAAGATCCGCACGCCGCCCTTGGAGGCGTTATAGGCTGCCAGATCGGGATCCGCGATGATGCCCTCGATCGACGAGATATTGATGATCGAGCCGCCCTCCTCCCCCTTGATGCCCAGGATGCCGTGCTTGGTGCCGAGAAACACCGAGTCTAGATTGACCGAGATCATCTTCTTCCACGCCACGAGGGTCGTATCTTCAGCGGTGCCGTCGAAGCCGATTCCGGCATTGTTGACGACAATGTTGAGCTTGCCGAACGTCTTCTTGGCCTCGGCGACCACGTGGATCCAGCCGTCCTCTTCAGTCACGTCTTGCTGGAGGAAGATCGCCTCGCCACCCGCCTGCTTGATCTCCGCGACCACCGCTTGGCCACGTGCTTCGTCGAGATCGGTAATCACGATCTTGGCGCCTTCGGCGGCGAGCAGCAACGCTGCAGAGCGCCCGATGCCGTTTGCGCCGCCGGTGATGAGCGCGACCTTGCCGAGAACACGGTTCATGTAGTCTTCCTCCCAGGAATTGACTTGAAGCCCCATCGATCGGGGACCTTGGTGACGGCGCCCGGCGAGATCGCATTTCGGCGGCCGGACAGCGGCGGCCACTCTGCTCCCTCCCGCGCCCCGGGATCAAGCAAAACACTCGTTTGATTTGGCGGAAATCCGGCGGTTGACCGCGACTATTCGGGCGCCCAGAGCCCGCGTTCGCGGTACTTCTTGATGCGGAGATAGAGCGTGCTCTTGGCGATGCCGAGTACGCGCGCGGCTGCGGTCAAATTGCCTGCGCATTGCTCGATCGCCGCGCGCAAGACGTCGCGCTCCGCCTCCTCGAGCAGCGCTGGCGACCGCAGCGCCGAAGCAACCGACGGAGCGCCCCGCGACAGGCCGGGTTCGAAATCGTCGAGACCGATGACCTCGCCGCTCGCCATGAAGCACATCGCCTCGATCCGGGCGCCGAGTTCGCGGACATTGCCGGCCCAGGGCAGCGTTTCAAGATGGGCAAGCAGATCCGGATGCAGCCGACGAGTCGGCAGTTTGTACTCGGCCAAGGTCTTGGCCAGATAATGCTGCGCCAGGGTGGCGATATCCTCGACGCGGTCGCGCAGCGGCGGCACCTCGATGGTGACGTTCGCCATGCGGAAATACAGATCCTGGCGGAAGCGGCCGGCCTTGGCCTCGGCTGCGAGATCGCGATTGGTCGCGGCGATCAGGCGGAAATTGACCTTGCGCGGCTTGACCTCGCCGATCCGGTAGACCTGGCGTTCCTGCAGCACCCGCAGCAGCATCGGCTGCATGTCGATCTGCATCTCGCCGATCTCGTCGAGGAACAGGGTGCCGCCGTCGGCCGCCTCGATCTTGCCGATCATGCCGCCGCGGCGCGCACCGGTGAAGGCGCCCTCGACATGGCCGAACAGCTCGCCGGCGAGCAATTCACGGGAGAAGGCGGCGCAATTGATGGCGACGAAGGGACCCTTCGGGTTGGGCCCGGCCTCGTGCAGCGCCTGGGCGAACAGCTCCTTGCCGACCCCGGTCTCGCCGAGCAGCAGCACCGGGATCGGCGCCGGCGCCACGCGGCGCGCCTTGTCGACGACATCGGCGAGCAGGGCGCTGCCGCCGATGATACGCGCGAACGGATCCTCCGGCTTGTTTCGCGGTTGCGGCCGCGCCCGCGCGACTCCGCCCCCGGGACCCGGCAACGACACCGAGAAGCCGATCATCTCGCCGCGTTCGCGCACGACCTCGATCCATTCCGGACGCAGCCATTCCGGCGCGTCGGCGGGGGTGCCCGCAGTCTGGCCGAAGGCGGCGAGGTTGACGCGGAAGGTCCGCGTCCCGGCCGGCGCCAGACCATGGCGCGCCAGCACGTCGGTCGCGCCGCGGTCACGATTGACCAGCCGGCCCGAGGCGTCGAACAGCAGGGTCGTGTCGCTCTGCCAGCCGCGATTGGCCATCGTCTCTTCGAGCTTCGACCACATTTCCAGCGAGCGCAGCGCGATTCGTGATTCGATATGGGTCGCCCAGGACACGACCAGCGGCAGGTGGAAGCGATCGAACATGTTGCGCAGACCCGACAGATCGATCACGCCGAGAATGTGGCCGTCATAGGGATCACGCACCACCGAGGCGGTACAGGTCCAGGTCTTGAAGCCCTGGCAGAAATGCTCCTCGCCATGAACCTGGACGGCACTCTGGTTGATCAGCGCGGTGCCGACGGCGTTGGAGCCGGAGATGACTTCGCCCCAGGCGCTGCCCGGCACCAAATTGATGGTATCGGCATGCGACAGGGTCCGCTTGTCGCCGATCACGTCGAGGGTGACGCCGTTGGGGTCGGTCAGGAAGAGGACGCTCTGCAGTTCGTTGACGAAGAACGCCTGGCGCATGATCTCGGCCGCGGAATCCATCAGCTCGCGATTGCGGTCGCGGAGGATGATGAGCTCCTGCTCCTGCGCGGTAATCGGCGCAACCATAGTACCGGGATTGACCCCGCCGCACAGGCTGCGCTGCCAGGAATTGAGAACCAGACCGCGGACGTTCTTCTTCGAGCTCACCTGGCCGTGATTGACCAGGAAATCTTCCCAGACATCCGTCAGCGAATGCTCGTGCGGCCACTCAGAGCCGGCGTCCTGCGTCACGCGTCCGATCATCAGGCCCCTTTCTCCCGCTGCGGGGTCTCCCGAAGTCGCCCGCCGACTTGTTGTAGATCCCGTCGAATAATACTTCGTCCGGTCGGGCTCGGTCGGTCTCGATTCTTGATTTCTTGAAGACCGCCGATCGGGCCGGATAGTATC